>ONEN01000118.1 GCA_900316815.1 uncultured Eubacteriales bacterium
GCCCGTGGAGCTGTTCTTGGACATTTCGTACTCGCCGATCACTCCCGCGCCTTGCTCGCTGTCCGAGCCGGTGTTGTAGAGCTTCACCTTGATGGAAGTCGCTTCGGGCGACCAGGTCTTGAAGGTGGTGGCTGTCGGCGAGTAGGTACTGCCGAGGTCTTTTTCGTTGTACGCGTTGCTCGCGTAGGATTCCAGATAAGACTGGTTACTGTAGCCGGCGGCGGAGGCGGCAAAGGGCGCCGCGCTCACTGCCATGAGCGCCGTCAGCAACAGCGATATGGGCTTTCTTAGTTTCACTGTCATCACTCCTATGTTATTTGATTTTCAATTCGGCAAATAAAGCCTAACATCCCAACTATATTCTATCAAATACAACCAAAGCTATATTTCTTTATTAGAATTTAGAGCAAGGCGGATGTACAAACTTTCGCAACGCTTTTTGGTAATAATGACAGTATTTCTGCTTTGAGACGGGTCGTTTTAAGCGTTTAATGTAAAATAGTGCCGATTTGGCTCCGCCATAAAAAACCTCTGACGGCGATGAACCGTCAGAGGCGTAAATAAATTGATATGAAAATTTTTCTTATTCTTCGGCTTCTGCCTTGGCTGCTTCAATTACCTTCTGGGCAACGTTGGCGGGGCAATCCTCGTAGCGGACGAAGCTGAACTCGAAGGAGCCGCGTCCCTGGGTGATCTGACGGATGAAGGTGGCAAAGTCCGCCATCTCAGCCATCGGCACCTCTGCCTCGACAACCTGCACGCCGTGTCCGGCGGGAGACATACCCATGACTCTGCCGCGGCGCTTGTTGACCTCGCCCATGACGTCGCCCATGTTGCTGTCGGGCACTGTCGCCTTGAGGCTGCCGATCGGCTCAAGCAGGGTGGGCATCGCGTTGGGGATACCGTTCTTGTAGGCAAGGCTTGCGGCTGTCTTGAAGGACATTTCCGAGGAGTCTACGGGGTGATAGGAGCCGTCGTAGAGCGTCGCCTTGATGCCCACGGTGGGATAGCCTGCCAGCACGCCCTTCTTGATGGCGTCGCGCAGACCCTTTTCAACGGCGGGGAAGAAGTTCTTGGGAACCGCGCCGCCGACAACACGCTCCGCAAATTCGAGGGAGTCGGTCTCAAACGGCTCGAACTCGATCCAGACGTCGCCGAACTGGCCGTGACCGCCGGACTGCTTCTTGTAGCGTCCCTGCGCGGAAACCTTCTTGCGGATGGTCTCGCGGTAGGCGATCTTCGGCTTCTGCAGCTTGGCGTCGATGTTATATTTGGATTTCAGGCGGGAGATGACCACGTCGAGGTGCTGCTCGCCCAGACCGGAAATAACCATTTCGTGTGTTTCGTGGTTGCTGACAAACTTGATGGTGGGATCCTCGTCAGCCAGCTTGCCGACAGCCTGCGCTACCTTGTCCTCGTCGCCCTTCTTGGCGGGATAGATCGCCATGGAGTAGCTGGAAACGGGATAGTTGATGCCGTCGAGCACGACCTTTCTCAGCGGAGAGCAGAGGGTGTCGCCCGTCTTGGTGGCAACCAGTTTGGGGATAGCGCCGATGTCGCCCGCGCCGATGTAGTCGGTGTCGCTCTGCTTTTTGCCCGTCATGGTGAGCACCTTGGAGATACGCTCGGGAGCGCCCGTGCGCATATTGATAACGGGAACGTCGGGAGAAATCTTACCCGAAACGACCTTGACATAGCTCAGTCTGCCGATGAACGGGTCGGCAACGGTCTTGAACACGATGGCAGCCGCCGCCGCGTTGGCGTTCACGGAAACCTCCACAGGCTCGCCGTCGAGGTCAACGCCGATCTCCTCGCCCTTGGCAGCCGCCGAGGGAGCCAGCCAGGTGAGGCTGTTGAGGAACTGGTCGATGGCGAAGGTGTTGTGCGCGTCGCCGCAGAATACGGGGCAGATGGAGCCGTCCTTAACGCCCTGGGAGACGCCGAGAACGATTTCCTCGGGGGTGAATTCCTCGCCCATGAGGAACTTGTCGAGCAGCTCCTCGCTGGTCTCGGCAACCGCTTCCTTGATCGCCTCGCGCAGACCCTCCAGACGCGCGCCCATGTCGGGAAGCGCGGTGGGCTTTACGGCGCCGTTGGGGCCGTACTCATACGCCTTGAAGTCGAACAGGTTGACGTAGACGTTCGCCTTGCCGTCAACGATATAGGGAACCACCACGGGGCACACGGAGGGGCCGAAGGTGGATTTCAGTGTTTCAAATACACGATAGAAGCGCGCGTCCTCGTCGCACAGACCGTTGACAAAGAACATCTTGGTCAGACCCGCGGCGTTGGCCGCCTCAACGGCCTTTTCGGTGCCGACGTTCACGCCGTCCTTGCCCGATACAACGATCAGAGCGGTATCCGCCGCACGCATACCCTCGGCGACGCCGCCGGCAAAGTCAAACAGACCGGGGGTGTCGATAATGTTGATCTTGGTTCCTTTCCACTCTATAGGCGCAACTGCCGTCATAATAGAAGCCTGCCGCTTGATTTCCTCGCTGTCAAAGTCAAGGGTGGTGTTGCCGTCGGCAATCTTTCCCAGTCTGTCGCTCGCCTTGGCGAGGTAGAGAATGGATTCGGCAACAGAGGTCTTGCCGCAGCCGCTGTGGCCGGCAAGCGCAATGTTCAGAATTTTTTTCGCGTCGTATTGTTTCAAAGAAAAAACTCCCTTCAAAAAGATTTGGTTTCAATACTTCTCTATCGCTATTCAGTAAATATCTAAAATATCACCATAACAGTATATCATATTTGTATACAATTAACAATGCGTTTTTGGAAAAATGAAAAAATCCGCTCTTTCCACAATTGAGAGCGGTTTGGTTTGTGCAACTTGCTTTTTTTCTTGATTTCGCATACTATCTTGCACAAATATTTTTTTTATTTTTGTGCAACGTGACTGTGACGGCGGAACGGGATTATTACGAAAAGGCACCGTCGGCGCAAAAAACGGAAAGAAAAAGCCTGCCGTTTCCGGCAGGCCTGTATACTTTAACCTAACATTATACTAAATAATAATGCTCTTTCCGCTCATTTCCGCGGGCTGTGCAAGTCCCATTACCTTGAGCATGGTGGGAGCGATATCCGCCAGCACGCCGCCCTCGCGGAGCTGACAGTCATAGCCGATGACGCAGAAGGGAACGGGGTTGGTGGTGTGCGCGGTGAACGGCTCGCCGTTCTCGTCAATCATCTTGTCGGCGTTGCCGTGGTCGGCTGTGATCATCGCCACGCCGCCCATTTCGAGGATCGCCGCAACGACCTGTCCCACGCAGTCGTCAACCGCCTCGACCGCTTTGACAGCAGCGTCAAAGACGCCCGTGTGGCCGACCATGTCGCAGTTCGCAAAGTTGAGGATGATCATATCGTATACGCCGCTGTGAATGGCGTCCACCAGCTTGTCCTTCACCTCGTAGGCGCTCATCTCGGGCTGTAGGTCGTAGGTGGCGACGGAGGGGGATTTCACGAGGATCCTGTCCTCGCCCTCGTAGACCTTTTCCACGCCGCCGTTGAAGAAGAAGGTCACATGCGCGTATTTCTCGGTTTCGGCGATGCGCAGCTGCTTCATGCCGAGGCTCGAAATATACTCGCCCATGGTGTTCTTGAGCGTCTGGGGCTTAAAGGCGATATGTACGTTGGGCATGGTCGCATCGTACTGCGTCATGCAGACATAGTACAGCGGGAAGAAGCCGTTTCTGCGCTCAAAGCCCTTGAAGTCGGGATCCACCAGCGTTCTGGTTATCTCGCGCGCTCTGTCGGGGCGGAAGTTATAGAAGATAACGCTGTCGTTGGGCTTCACGGTCGCGCCGCCCTTGACGACGATCGGAATGACAAACTCGTCGGTGACCTCGTTGGCGTAGCTGTCTTTGACCGCCTGCACGGGGCAGTCCGCCTCAACGCCCTCGCCGTAGACGATGGCGGCATAGGCCTTTTCCACGCGCTCCCAGCGGTTATCTCTGTCCATGGCGTAGTAGCGGCCCATGACGGTAGCGATTTTGCCCACGCCGATGCGCTCGCAGGCTGCCACCGCGTCGGCGACATATTCCGCCGCACTGGAGGGAGGCACGTCGCGTCCGTCGAGGAAGGCGTGAATGTAGACGTTTGTCAGACCCTTTTTCTTGGCAAGCTCGAGAATGCCGTAGAGGTGGGTGTTGTGGCTGTGAACGCCGCCGGGAGAGAGCAGACCCATCAGGTGGAGGTCGCTGTTATTGGCGAGGGCGTTGTCCATCGCCGCCACGATCTCCTCGTTGTCCTTGAGCTTGTCGTCGTTGATGGTCTTGGTGATGCGGGTCAGCTCCTGATAGACAATTCTGCCCGCGCCGATGTTGGTGTGGCCAACCTCGCTGTTGCCCATCTGGCCGTCGGGCAGACCCACGTCCATGCCCGAAGCGCCGATTTGGGTGAGGGGATTCTCGTTGAAGAGCCTGTCGAGGTTGGGGGTGTTGGCGGCGAGAATGGCGTTAGCCTTCTCCTCGCCCTTCTTGCCCACGCCGAAGCCGTCGAGAATCATTAAAATTAAAGGCTTTTTCATAAGCAAAGTCCTTTCGTTGGAAAGTTGGGGTCGCGCGGCGGAAGCATAGCGTGCTCCCGCTGCACGCTGCCGCGCCGCTTATTTGGACGCCGCTTTAACGATAGCCGCGAATTTCTCCGCTACGAGCGAAGCGCCGCCGATGAGGCCGCCGTCTACGTTGACCTTGGAGAGCAGCTCGTCCGCGTTGCCGTCGTTCATGGAGCCGCCGTACTGGATGGTAACAGCGTCAGCCGCTTCCTGATTGTAGAGCTTCGCGAGCTGCGCACGGATAAAGGCGCAGACTTCCTCCGCCTGGTCGGCGGTAGCGGTTTTGCCGGTGCCGATGGCCCATACGGGCTCGTAGGCGATAACGACGTTTTTCAGCTCCTCCTCGGTAACGTCCCAGAGGTCAAGCTTGATCTGGCGGGCAATCACTTCCTCGGTGATGTTGCACTCGCGCTCCCAGAGCAGCTCGCCGACGCATACGATGGGCTTGAGGCCTGCAGCGAGAGCCGCCTTGGTTCTCTTGTTGACGGTTTCGTCGGTCTCGCCGAAGTACTGTCTTCTCTCGGAGTGGCCGAGAACGACATACTCAACGCCCACTTCCTTGAGCATACCGGTGGATATTTCGCCGGTGAACGCGCCGCTTGCCGCCCAGTGGCAGTTCTCGGCGCCGATCTTCACGTTGGTGCCCTTGGTCGCCTCAATAGCGGCGGCGAGGTCAACGTAAGGAACGCACGCGATAACCTCGCAGTCAGCGTCCGCTACGAGGGGAGCGATGGCGTTCAGAAGCTCGGTAGCTTCCTTGGGGGTCTTGTTCATTTTCCAGTTGCCCGCGATAATGGCTTTTCTTTTGGCTTTATCCATG
>ONEN01000013.1 GCA_900316815.1 uncultured Eubacteriales bacterium
CACGACAATCCTGAGATCAAGGCGATCTATGAGGAATACCTCGGTGAGCCCGGTTCCCACAAGGCGCACGAGCTGCTCCACACCTCTTATGTTGAGAGATTCAAGGGTATCTGATTGCTATTTGTTAGTTTAAACAACACATAACAGCAGGGAACACCTGATGGAAGCATCCGCGGGCGTTCCCTGCCTTTTCTTTTGCCTATTGAAAAACGTGAGCTGTAAAGGTATAATAGGGGAGTATCGAAAAAAGGGGTGACAGGTATGAGAATACTGGTGGCGGATTTAGTGACGGAACTGGAACCGCGATATGATGATTCGCGGGAGCTGGCGGAGCCGTTCCGTTACGAAGGCAGCCGTGAAACGGACATTAAGCTGCACGTTTCCGATAAGCTTCTTAATAATTTGATGGAAAAAGCTGCTGCAGGCACAACGGTAGGCGGGATGGAAAACTTTGCGCTTGGCAATGACTTCAACCGCAAAGCGATCGCTTTCAACACCATGCTGATTCACTCTTCTGCGCTGGTATACGACGGCGGCGCCTACTTGTTTTCCGCCGATTCAGGCGTCGGCAAATCAACCCATACGCGTTTGTGGCTGCAGGCGTTCGGTGATACTGTGCATATTCTCAATGACGACAAGCCGGTCGTGAAGCTCTGCGATGATAAGGCAGTTTGCTACGGAACACCTTTTGACGGCGGCAGCGGTATCGCGCTCAACGAGTCGTATCCGCTGCAGGCAGTAATTTTTATCGATAGAGGCGAGACCAACAGTGTACGTGTTCCCGACAATAAGGAAGTCATTCAAAGACTCTATTTCCAGACGGCGCATATGGTTAATGCTGCGACTGCAGTGCAGATGCTCGACAATATTGAGAAGCTTTTGTCGCTTACCCGTTTTTATGTGCTGACCTGCAACATGGAGCTGTCCGCTGCGTACACGGCGTTTGATGCTGTCATCGGCGGCAGACTTCCTGAATAACGTTCAATCATTCACCTTATCCCGCAGGAATGTTCTGCGGGCTTTTTTATGAAACGGAAGTCCTTCGCTGTGTAAAACCATTTACTTTTTTTCCTGCATGTGATATAATTAAGTATGAATAATCATGTAAAGTTGGGTTACTATGTGTGAAACAAATCAAGAAGTAAAGTTGACGCGCAGCGAGGCGAGGGAGCAGGCGTTTATGCTGCTGTTTTCGCGTCTGTTCACCGATGAACCGCCCGAGGATACCTTTGCCGACGCAGAGCCGCTGTTTGAAGGCGGCGTCTGCGGATATGCACGCGCGGTTGTCATGGGCATTGACGCCTTGCAGGAGGAAATTGACGCGGATATTACGCGGTTTCTGAAAAAGGGCTGGACGCTCAGCCGCATTTCTCGTACCTCGCTGACCATTTTGCGCCTTGCAATTTACGAGATAAAATACATTGACAGCGTGCCGGAGGGTGTTTCCGTCAATGAAGCGGTGGAGCTTGCCAAGAAATATACCATTGACGAGAGCGGCTTTGTCAACGGCATTCTTGGCGCGTTCATCCGCAGCCGAGAGGGAGAGGCACAATGAGCCTGTATCTGGGAATCGACACCTCTAATTACACTACCTCCGTGGCGGTGTATGACAGCGAGACGGGCGTGTTGTCGCAGCGCAAAAAGCTCCTTCCCGTCAGGGAGGGGCAGCTTGGTCTGCGTCAAAGCGACGCGGTGTTTCATCACACCGCACAGCTGCACACGCTTTTTTCGGAGCTTGCCGCGACGATCGACACCTCCCAAATAGCTGCCGTCGGTGCGTCTACACGACCGCGCCCAGTAGACGGCTCCTACATGCCGTGTTTCACAGTGGGCGAAAACACGGCAAAAATTTTATCCGCTGCGCTGCACGTTCCCTTTGTGCCTTTTTCACACCAGGAAGGTCACATAGCTGCGGCACTCTTCGGCGCGGACAGGCTTGCGCTTTTTGACAAACGCTTCATCGCCTTTCACGTCAGCGGCGGCACCACGGAGGCTGTTTTGGCGGAGGGATTCGGCTGCGGTTTCCGCTGTGAAAAAATCGCCGGCACGCTTGACCTCAATGCGGGGCAGGCGATAGACAGAGTTGGACTGGCGCTCGGCCTTTCCTTTCCATGCGGCATGGAACTGGAGCAGCTTGCACTGCAAAATCATACGCCTGTCAAGACACATCCAAAGCTCAAGGGGCACGACTGCTGCCTCAGCGGCGTGGAGAACCTCTGTAACGGATTGATTCAAAAGGGCAGCGCGCCTTCTTATGTCGCTGCGTTTTGTCTGGAATATATCCGTCAGGCACTCAGTTTGATGACGGACAGCCTGCTGCAGACCTACGGCAGCCTGCCGCTCGTATATGCGGGCGGCGTGATGTCTAATACGATCATTAAAAATTCCTTTACGGAAAAATATAACGCTTATTTTGCCCCGCCCGTCTATTCGTCCGACAATGCCGCGGGCGTGGCTTATTTGACCTACAGGGCAGAGAGATAAACTATGTACACACCGAAAATTCCCCGACCGACCGTGCTGACGGTTTCACAGGTCAATTTTTATATCAAATCCGTCATCGAAAACGATCCGCGCCTGGGAGTGGTGCTGGTGTCGGGTGAGATTTCCAACCTGACCGACCACTATCGCAGCGGTCATATTTATTTGTCGCTCAAGGACGAGCGCTGCGTTCTGCGCGCGGTGATGTTTGCGGGCAACGCGCGGCGGCTTCGCTTCCGTCCGCAGGACGGCATGAGGGTGCTCTGCCGCGGCAGAATATCCGTCTATGAGCCGAGCGGACAGTACCAGCTGTATATAGAGGACATGCAGCCCGACGGCGTCGGCTCTCTTGCGCTAGCCTATGAGCAGCTAAAGAAGAAACTGGAGCAGGAGGGATTATTCGACCCTGTGCGCAAAATGCCGCTCCCTCGTTTTCCCGAGACCGTGGGTGTTATTACCTCGCCTACGGGTGCCGCAGTGCAGGATATCCGCAACATATTGTTCCGTCGTTTTCCGAATATCAATATGATACTCTGTCCCGTGTTGGTGCAGGGAGAGGGCGCGCCGCCGCAGCTCATTGACGCCGTTCAGAGGCTGGATGCCGAGAGAAAATGCGATGTGATCATCATCGGCAGAGGCGGCGGCTCTATTGAAGATTTGTGGGCGTTCAACAGCGAGGCGCTGGCACGCGCGATTGCCGCTTGCCGCACGCCCGTTATCTCTGCCGTCGGTCACGAAACAGACTTTACCATTTGCGATTTTGTGGCTGATATGCGCGCTCCCACCCCGTCTGCGGCTGCGGAGCTGGCAGTGCCGGATGTCCGTGAACTGCGCGCACACTACCGTTCGCAGCGGCAGTATCTGCAAAGTCTGATGGAAAATCGTCTGCATCGTCAGACGGAACGATTGGAGTATTTGCGTCGTATAGCGGACACGGTAGGGCCCGCTAACAAAGTCCGTGCGCTGCAGGAGCGGTACGAGCTTTTTCAACGTCAGTTCCAAACCGTTATCGACAGCAAAATTTCCATAGAAGAATTAAAGCTAAAAAAGACTGCCGCAAAGCTTGCCACGCTTAATCCGCTTGCTATTCTCAGCCGCGGCTATGCGCTGGTGGAGCAGGAGGGCAGCACAGTTGTCTCTGCAGCTGCGCTTGACAGGGAAAAGGTCTTTACGCTGACCTTTTCCGACGGCAAGCTTACCGCACAGGCGGTATCGGAATCCTGACGGTTGGGGGTGCCTATGTCCTTTACACATCTTCATGTTCATACCGAATACAGCCTGCTCGACGGAGCGTGCCGTATCAGCGAGATAGCCGCTGCCGCCAAGCGGAAGGGGTTTTCTTCGCTTGCCATCACCGACCACGGCGCCATGTATGGCGTCATTGATTTTTACCGCGCCTGTCAAAAGGAGGGCATTCACCCTGTGATTGGCTGTGAGGTGTATGTCGCCCCAAAGTCGCGGTTTGATAAAAGCCCCTACGAGCGCTACTATCACATGGTTCTGCTGTGTGAGAACAACACGGGCTATCAGAATTTGATCAAGCTGGTATCGCTGGGCTTTACCGAGGGCTTTTACAATAAGCCCCGCATCGACGACAGCCTTCTTGAGCAGTATCATGAAGGCTTGATTTGTCTGTCCGCCTGCCTTGCGGGTGAGATTCCCCGCAAGCTGCTGCAGGACGATTACGAGGGGGCGCGGGATAAGGCGCTCTATTACCGCGATCTGTTCGGAACGGAAAACTATTTTATCGAACTGCAAAACCACGGCATAGAAGAACAGCAGCGTATTTTGCCTGATTTGGTGCGCATTGCAAATGAAATCGGCGTCGGCATCGTTGCCACCAACGACAGCCACTACATTGAAAAATCAGACAGCGAGCTGCACAGCATACTTCTCTGCATCCAGACAGGCAGCACCGTCAGCGATGAAAACAAAATGGAGTTTCAGACCGACGAGTTTTATCTGAAAACCGAAGAAGAAATGCGCGCGCTGTTCGGGGATTATCCGCAGGCGCTTGAGAATACACAGCGGATCGCCGATCGCTGCAACGTTACCTTTACCTTCGGCCAACGCAAGCTGCCGCGCTTTGACGTGCCGGATAACGAGGATCACTTGGAATATTTCCGTCGCTGCTGCTACGAGGGATTGCGCCGCCGCTATGGTGAGAATCCCGACAAGAGCCTGACAGAGCGGTTGGAATATGAAATCGGTACCGTGTCAACAATGGGCTTTGTCGATTATTATCTCATTGTCAACGATTTCGTGCAGTACGCCAAGCGCCGCGGTATTCCCGTGGGACCCGGGCGCGGTTCGGGAGCGGGTTCGCTGTGCGCCTACTGTATCGGCATAACCGATATCGACCCCATCAAATACAATCTCCTGTTTGAGCGCTTTCTTAATCCCGAGCGCGTCAGTATGCCTGATTTTGACATCGACTTCTGCAAGCGGCGCCGAGGTGAGGTTATCGATTACGTTGTGGAGAAATACGGTCACGACCGTGTGGCGCAGATCATCTCCTTCGGTACAATGGCGGCGCGCGGTGCGATCCGTGATGTCGGCAGGGTCCTCGGCATTCCCTACGGCGATGTGGACGAGGTTGCCAAGATGGTGCCCTTTGAGCTGAATATCACCATTGATAAGGCGATGCGCGCCAATGCGGCGTTGCGGACGCGCTACGAGAGCGACGCGCAGATTGGCCGTTTAATCGACATCGCTAAAAAAATAGAGGGTATGCCGCGCCATGCGACAATGCACGCGGCAGGCGTTGTCATCACGGACAGGCCTGTGTCCGACTATGTGCCGCTCGCCAAGAACGATGACAACATCGTCACGCAGTTTCCCATGACGACTCTCGAGGAGCTGGGACTGCTGAAAATTGATTTTCTGGGGCTGCGCAACCTCACCGTCATAGACGACGCAGAGAAGCTGATTGCGCGCGCCAACCCTTCCTATTCGCCGAACGACGTAAAAGAGGACGACCCCAAGGTGTTCGCGATGATTGCGCGCGGCGCAACGGAGGGTGTTTTTCAGTTTGAGAGCCAGGGAATGAAAAATGTTCTCACCCAATTGCACCCGGACCGTATGGAGGACTTGATCGCTGTGCTGTCGCTTTACCGTCCCGGTCCGATGGATAGCATTCCCACCTACATAGACTGCCGTCATCACCCCTCGCACATCCGCTATAAGCATGAGCGGCTCAGGGGGATTCTCGACGTCACTTATGGCTGCATTGTTTATCAGGAGCAGGTCATGCAAATATTCCGTGAGCTGGCGGGCTATAGCCTCGGCAGAGCAGACATCGTGCGCCGCGCCATGAGCAAGAAAAAGCATGACGTCATGGAGCGCGAACGCGCCATTTTTATCCACGGTATGACCGACGAAAACGGCAATGTGGTAGTGGAGGGCTGCGTGCGCCGCGGTATTGACGAGGCTGCAGCCGCTTCCGTGTTCAGTGAGATGGAGAGCTTTGCCTCCTATGCCTTCAATAAGTCCCACGCCGCCGCCTATGCTGCGGTTTCCTATAAGACGGCGTGGCTCAAATGCTACTATCCGCGCGAGTATATGGCGGCGTTGCTTTCCAGCGTCCTCGATAGTCAGAACAAGCTCGCTTCCTATACCGCAGAGTGCCGCCGCCTCGGCATCGACGTTCTGCCGCCCAACGTCAACGAGAGCTATCTCACCTTTTCGGTAAGCGGCGGCAATATTCGTTACGGCCTTCTGGCGATTAAGAATCTCGGCAAGGCGTTTATCGAGGAGATCATCCGTGAACGCACGCGGGGCGTCTATCGCTCTTTTTATGATTTTTGCAAGCGGCTTTACGGCAGAAATATGAACAGCCGCGCGGTGGATAGTCTGATCCGCTGCGGCGCCTTTGACGGCATGGGTGCCAACCGCCGTCAGCTGCTCGCCATTCAAAAACCGGTGCTGGACGATTTGGAATATACCTCGCGCCACAAGCTGGACGGCCAGCTCAGCTTCTTTGATCTCGGCGGCGACAATACGCTGTTAAGGTCAGTCGAGCCTGTGCTGCCCGCACTGGAGGAATTTTCGCGCGATGAGCTCCTGCACATGGAAAACGAAACGGCGGGAATGTACTTCAGCGGCCATCCCATGGACGATTACACCCTGTTTGCCGAGCGCGTCAGAGCAGACCGCATCGGTGCGATTCTATTTAACGACAGCGGCGCATACACCGACGGCAAGAAGGTTTGTGTGGTGGGCGTCGTGATGCGCGTTAAAACACAGCTGACAAAGAGCAATAAAACCATGGCTTTTATTACGATAGAAGATCGCTACGGCAGCATTGAAGCTGTCGTGTTTCCCAACGTGTACGAGCGCTTCGGCTTCTATCTGGGCGAGACCTCTGTTGTGATACTGCGCGGCAGCCTGAATCTCCGCGAAAATGAGGATCCGAAGATCCTCTGCGATTCCGTGGAGCAGGCGCGCACCAACGAGGAGTGCAAAAACCATCCGCCAACCACCGCGCCGAAGCCGGCATTTAAGCCCTCGCTGCCGCAGGCGCTTTATCTGCGCATTGACGATCTCAACACGCCGCTGTACGAAAAAGCAAGGCGCGTGCTGGATATTTTTGACGGCAACACACCCGTTATTTTTTACCTCACCCGCAGCAACCGCAAGGTAAAGGCGCCTTCTTCCCTCTGGGTCAGCCTTAACGATGTGATGCTGCGAGAGCTAAAGTACCAGTTGGGGGAGAAAAACGTTGCCGTCCGCTAAAACATTTCGGAGAAATACACATATGATTATAGATTTTCACACCCATACCTTTCCTGACGCGATTGCCGAGCAGACGATTGCGTATCTGACCAAAATAGGCGGTATTAAGCCCTACCGCGCGGGCACGCTCTCGGCGCTGGTGGATAACATGGCGCGCTGCGGCATCGACTGCAGCGTTGTGCTGCCCGTGGCGACTCTGCCAAAGCAGGAGCGCACCATCAACCGCGTTTCCATCGAAAACAACGGCAAAAACCGCGTCTTTTTCGCGGGCGGCATTCATCCCGACTGTCCCGATGTGGAGGGACTCCTCGATACGATCAAGGCGGGCGGTCTGTTTGGCATCAAGCTCCACCCCGATTACCAGGGCGTTCACTTCGACGACCCGCGCTATATCCGTATTATGCGCGAGGCGGCGAAGCGGGGTCTCTATATCGTGACCCACGCGGGGTATGACGTTGCCTTTCGCGACCATGTTCACTGTACGCCCGATATGGTGCTGCGCGTGCTGGATGAACTCAAGGGCGTGATTGAGGATAAGCTGATTCTCGCGCATTTGGGCGGATACGATATGCCCGACGAGGTGCTGCAAAAGCTTGTCGGCGCGCCCGTTTGGATGGATACCGCCGCCGTGCTGCGGCTCTATCCAGACAAATGCAGGGAGATTATCCTGCGCCACGGCGCTGACCGTGTACTCTTTGCCAGCGATTCTCCCTGGGACAGTCAGAAGGACTATGTTGCCATTCTCAAAAGCTTTCGCCTCGGGGAAGAAGCGGAGGAAATGATATTTCACCGCAACGCGGAGTCGATTCTTCGCGGAGCAGGTATTGCCATATAAATAAAGAAAGCCGAGTGGTGTGATCCATTCGGCTGATTGAATATAATAGAAAACGGAGTGATTACTTATGTTAGGGATAAGACCGTACAAGCCCTGTGACGCTGCGTACATTGTGCCGTGGCTTGCCGATAAAACCGTCTTTCAGCTCTGGGGCGGCGAACGCTTTGGTTCATATCCGCTCACAATTGACAAGATGAACCGCAAGTATCAAAACGACAACGGCGACTGTGCTGAAGAAGACAATTTTTACCCCTTCACCGCGTTTGACGGAGAAACGGTTGTCGGTCATTTCATTATGCGCTACCTGGGCGGCGACAGAAAGCGGCTCCGCTTTGGCTGGGTGGTGGTTGACAGCGAAAAGCGCGGCAAAAAATACGGGCAAACCATGTTGATACTCGGTCTGCAATTCGCTTTTGACTTCATGTGCGTTGAGTCTGTTTCCATCGGCTTGTTTGAGCACAACATTCCCGCCTTCCGCTGCTACTGCTCCGTCGGCTTCCGTGAGGACACAACCGCCGAAGCGGTGTATGAAACGGTTGACGGGGAGCGGCAGCGTATTGTGGAGCTGCTGATCACAAGGGAAGAATACGAACAGCTGTAGAGGCTTACTTCATTTCGGAATTTTCGCTCATGATATCCTTTTTGAACTCCTCGTTCATTTCGGGGTAGGCGGAGAGCATCGGCTCTACCTTTTTGCCACGCTTGCGGTCAAAGTAGTTCTTGGTGATTTTTGCGACCAGACCGCTGAGGAGAACCAGACAAATCAGGTTCGGCACTGCCATCAGGCCGTTAAAGGTATCGTCAATTGCCCAAATCAGGTCGCCTTGAATGGTGGCGGAAACGGCAATCAGCAGCACATACACCACTTTAAACGCGGTTGTTATTACCTTGCGGGTCTTCTCCTTTGCCCGGTTGAAGCAGAACTCAATCGCCTTTTCGCCGTAGTACGACCACGCGATAATTGTGGTAAAGGCGAAAAGCGGCAGAATAATGGAGAACACGATGGTTCCGAAGTCACCGAAGTTCGTGGAGAACATCGACATCGACATCAGTTCGTCCTTCATATCACCCGAAAGGGTGTTGAGGTCAAAGGTGGTCAGGAAGGTGAGTGCGGTCAGCGTGCAGATGATGAAGGTGTCGAAGAACACCTCGAACACGCCCCATAAGCCCTGCTTGACGGGCTCTCTTGTTTCAGAAGCGGAGTGGGCGATGACGGACGAGCCCAGACCTGCCTCGTTGGAAAACACGCCGCGTGCCATGCCTTTAGTGATGACCTGCGCGAAGGTGTAGCCCAGAATGCCGCCGCCTGCCGCCTGAAAATTGAACGCCTTGCTGAAAATCATTCCGAACGCGTTGGGAATCTGCGCAAAATGCGTGCCGATGGCTATCAGCGCCATAATGATGAACAGCAGCGACATGAAGGGAACCAGCATAGAGGTTACCTTGCCGATACGCTGGATGCCGCCGATGATAATGACCGCCGCAATGGCAGCGACCGCGATGCCGATGACAAGCTTTACGGTCCATTCATCATTCAGATTGAAATATGTCGCTGAGGCGTGCGCCAGCGTGCCTGAAATCTTGTTGGTCTGCACGCCGCTCATGCCGATGGCGGCAAAGATGCAGAAGATGGCGGCGCAGTAGGCGAGCCACTTCCAGTGCAGGCCGTTTGCGATGTAATAAAACGAGCCGCCCGAGAGGTTGCCGTTTTTGTCGCGCTTGCGGAAATAAAGACCGAGCACGTTTTCGGAATAGTTGGTCACCATGCCGAAGAACGCCGAAATCCACATCCAGAACACCGCTCCGGGACCGCCTGTGAGAATAGCGGACACAACGCCGATGATATTGCCCGTGCCTACCGTTCCCGAAATCGCGGTGGAAAACGCCTCAAACTGCGAAACGGATTTGAGTCGCGTGTCCTTGTTTTTTCCGCGGCTGCCCAGACTTTTCAGCGCGGGAATGATGGTGGTGTTCAGCGATTCGCCGAAATGCCTCACCTGTAAGAATTTCGTGCGGAAGGTGAGCAAAATGCCTGTGCCGAGAATCAGAATAACAACAGGCCAGCCCCACACTACGTCGTTAACGGCTTTGTTCACCGCTTCCACACCCGAGAGAAACTGCTCCCACATTTTTCATACCTCCTAAAAACATATACCCAATCATTATACCATAACGGAGTATTTGGCGCAATGATGGACTCTCACAAGATTTTTATTTACTTTTTATGCTGAATGACGAATAATCAGTATGATTCCTATCCTAGAAGGAGCTAGACCTGCTTGAAACGTATTTTATTTCCATCCGATATTCCAAATTATTCAGCTTTTCAAGGGAGTATTCCGTTTTCAACGGTGGGAACAGCTAAAAAGCTGAAAAACTGAATCATCGTATGTATGGCAACGCAAATTCTGCGCTGCCTTTTTTCTTAATAGAAATTTGCAAATTATTCGCAAATTGATTGACAACGCCGCGCGGCTCTGTTATAATAATCTGCGAATGAATCGCAAATTGGAGGTGTGTTTTTTGCCGAAATATATGACTAAGCAGCGAAAAACACTGTTGCAATATTTGTCGCTGCATGCGGACGAAAAGCTTTCCGCCAAACAGATTGAAGCGGATTTAAGCGGCGAGGGCATCAGTATCAGCGCCGTTTACCGCAACCTTTCCGAGCTGGAGAGGGAGGGAAAAATCCGTCGCGTTAATCAAAGCGGCAGCCGTGAGGTATTCTATCAATACACCGACGGCGCACACTGCCGTGACAGCCTCCATCTGTCCTGCGAAAAATGCGGCAAGACCTATCACATGAACGTGGAGGGCGCGCAGATGCTGGTGCAGAATCTTGCCAGCACCGACGCGTTTACCATTGACAAGGCTAATACAGTGCTCTACGGCGTGTGCAAGGATTGTCGGGAGAAGAAATGAGGAAAAACATGAAAAAAATCATTGCGCTGCTGCTCTCCCTAGTGCTTTGTGCCGCTTTTTGCGTCGGCTGCTCGGGCAAGAAAGAGGAGAACGGCAAGCTGAAAATTGTCACTACAATCTATCCGCTCTACGAATGGGTAAAGAATATTACCGACGGCGTTCAGAATGCCGACACGACCCTCCTTCTCAGCAAGGGCGCCGATATGCACAGCTTCCAGCCCACAAGCAAGGATATTGTCACTATCTCCGACTGTGATGTTTTTGTCTACGTCGGCGGCGAGTCTGATAAGTGGGTGGAGGATATCCTTAACAACGCCCGCAACAAGGATATGCTTTGCCTGAACCTCATGGACGCGCTGGGCAGCGCTGCCAAGGAGGAGGAAACGGTGGAAGGAATGCAGGCTGAGCAGCATGATGAAGGGGAAGAATCGGACGAAAAGGAATACGACGAGCATATCTGGCTTTCCCTGAAAAATGCGTCCGCTCTCTGCCGCCATATTGCCGACAAGCTGGGGGAGAAGGACAACGCCGATAAAGCGACCTTCGACAGCAATGCTTCGTCGTATATTGCCAAGCTGGACGCTCTCGACGGTCAATATGCGCAGGCTATAAAAGAATCGAAGAACGACACCCTGATATTTGCCGACCGCTTTCCGTTCCGTTACCTCACCAACGACTACGGTCTGCACTATTACGCGGCGTTTGCGGGCTGTTCGGCCGAGAGCGAGGCGAGCTTTAAAACGCTTGTGTTTCTCGCGGACAAGCTCAAGGAGCTGCATCTTACCAAGCTGATGACCATCGACGGCTCCGACCAAAAAATAGCGCGCTCCGTCATTGATACGGCGGGCATTGCCGATGTAAAGGTGCTCACGCTCAACAGTATGCAGTCCGACAGCGGCACAAACGGCTCCTACCTTACGCTGATGGAGCAAAATCTGAGCGTCCTCAAAGAGGCGCTGAACTGATTGAATTACTTCTCCCAAAAGGAGCTTCCGAAATATGGCACAACTGACCTGTCAAGACCTGACCCTCGGCTATGAGGGACAGGAAATCATTACCAACCTCAGCTTTTCCGTTGAAAAGGGCGACTATCTCTGCATTCTCGGCGAAAACGGCTCCGGCAAAACCACCCTGATGAAAACTATCCTCGGGCTGCATAAGCCCATGAGTGGGGCGGTGCTCACGGGAGACGGGCTGAGCCGCCGCGAAATCGGTTATCTGCCGCAGCAAAGCGCGATTCAGCGCGACTTTCCCGCTTCGGTGCGCGAAATTGTTATCTCGGGCTTCCAAGGGCAGTGCGGTCTGCGCCCGTTCTACACGCGGGAGGAAAAGCGGCAGGCGGATAAAAACATTGAACTGATGGGTATTTCCCATCTGAAAAAGCGCTGCTACCGCGACCTCTCGGGCGGTCAGCAGCAGCGCGTGTTGTTGGCGCGCGCTCTGTGCGCCACGCAGAAAATACTTCTGCTTGACGAGCCGGTAGCGGGGCTGGACCCGCAGGTAACGCAGGAAATGTATGCCCTGATTGAAAAACTCAACAGGGATTTTGGCATCACCATTGTGATGATTTCGCATGACATCCGCGCTGCGCTGCAATTTGCCAACAAAATTCTGCACATTGGCAACGACACCTTTTTCGGTACGCGCGAGGAATACTTGCGCCACGCCGCTGCACAAAGAAAGGAGGACGGCAATGGCTTTGCTTGATACCCTTTCCTATTACATGCAGTACGAGCAGGTGCGCTATGCACTGATTGTCGGCGTGCTGGTTGCTTTGTGTGCCTCTCTTCTGGGCGTAACGCTGGTGCTCAAACGTTTTTCCTTTATCGGCGACGGCCTTTCGCATGTTGCCTTCGGTGCAATGGCGGTGTCCTCCATCACGGGAGCGCTTGTCAGTCAGTGGAAACCCTTTATCGATTCCACCAACAATATGATCATCGTCATGCCCATTACGGTACTCAGTGCGGTGCTGTTGCTGCGAACAGGCAGGAACGCCAAAATCAAGGGCGACGCGGCGGTGGCGATGATTTCCGTAGGCGCTCTCGCCGTCGGTTACCTGCTGATGCACCTCGACATCTTTCCGAATAACGGCAACGTGGCGGGGGACGTCTGCACCACCCTGTTCGGTGCGTCCAACATATTAACGCTTACCGAAAGCGACGTGACCTCCTGCGTAGTGGTGTCGCTGCTCGTTATAGCGGCGTTTGTTTTCCTTTATAACAAGCTGTTTGCCGTTACCTTTGACGAGGACTTCGCTACGGCGACAGGCACCAACGCGAACCTATACAACCTGATCATTGCGATTATTATCGCCGTGATCATCGTCATTTCGATGAACTTTGTCGGTTCGCTTCTGGTATCGGCACTGATTATTTTTCCCGCGCTTTCCGCCATGCGCGTGCTCAAGAATTTCAAAGCGGTCACTGTCTGTGCCGCGTGCCTGAGCGTTTTCTGCGCTTCGCTGGGCTTTTTTGCCTCCTTGCTGTTGGAAACGCCGCTCGGCGCGACGATGGTGGCGGTGAACATTCTTGCCTTCGGCTTGTTTACGGTGATCGGAGCGGTAAAGAGCGCACGGGGCTGATCAATAAAATAATAAGCATTCGCACACGGCTCGGTTTTTAAGCTGTGCAGCGAATGCTTTCTTTTTTATTATATAGGTAACTTCTCTATCCCGCCGTTGATGAATGCATTGAAAGATAAACGTTTTCAGAGGCGGGAGGGAGCGCCCACCGGCGCTTTATTACTGTTTATTGCGTGCTGCCTGCAGCGCCTCGCTGACCAGACGCACGCCTTCCTCCATTTTATCGGAAGAAATACCGGAGAAACTGAGCGCCAGTATGTTGTCCTCTTTACCGCGCGACATCAGCCGCACAGAGCGCTGCGTGAGCTGATGTTCCAATGCGTCACGGTCGAAGGGGAAGGGAGGCTTCACTGTCATATACAGCGCCGTTTCATTAAAATCACAGGGCATTCCCGGGAAGTACTGCTCGACGCAGGCTGCCAGCCGCTTGCTCTTTTCGAGATAGACGCGCCGCGCTTTGCGGAGATGGGCGTCTATTTTACGGCTCTCAATATATTTGGCAAGCGCCAGCTGTTCGGTTTTGGAAGCGGTCTGGTTCATCAGCCGTTTGCGGCTGTTATAGATCCTCAGCAGCTTTTCGGTCAGTACGGTGTAGCTCAGCCGCACCGAGGGCAGCAGTACCTTGGAAAACGATCCGATGTACACCGTGTTTTCCACGTCGTAGTTCTGTACGCAGGGAATGGGGCGCGTGCTGTAGCGCAGCTCGCCGTTGTAGTCGTCTTCGATAATCAGCGCGCCGTTTTCCCGCGCCCACTCTATCAGCGCCAATCGCCGTGTTACGGGCATGTTTGCGCCGCGTGTTCCGGTGCAGTTGGGGTTAACGAGAACGATTTCGGGCTTTATTTCGTTTAAAGAATCAATCATAACGCCGCCCTCATCGCAGTCGTAGCAGGTGATGGAATAGTTAAAGCTTTGAAATACCACTTCTGCCTGCAGAAAGCGTGCGCGCTCCACGGCGATTGTCTTGCCGAAGCCAATAAGCGAGCACAGCAGCAGCAGAACAGCCTGCGTTCCCGCCCCCACGACAATATTGTCCACCCGTGCGTTGACGCTTCGCGTGCCGAGCGCGTACTGCTGCAGCGCCGTGCGCAGTGCTTCCTCACCCTGTTCGTCGCCATAGGAGGTGAGCAGATAGTTGCGGTTGATGACGTCCTTCACGCACTTCTTCCACGCAGCAAGGTCGATAACGGTTTCATCAATACTTTTTCCGCTGAAATCAAACTCCGCGTAGCGGTTCCGGGCCAGAGAAGCGTCCGCCCTTTCCGCCGCCTTGGGCAGGCTGTCAAACTGCGCCGCCACAAAGTAGCCGCGCTGGGGCTTGCTGACGATGTAGCCCTCTACGCAGAGCTGCTCATAGGCGCCTGTGACGGTTGTTTTGGAGATGTTGCAGTCGCTGCTGAGCTGACGCACCGAGGGCAGCTTGCTTCCCTTTGTCAGACTGCCGTTTTCAATCGCCTGTCTGATGGACAGATAGATTTGCTGATAGAGCGGTTTGTGCAGCTCTTTGTCAGTGTTAATAAAATCGTATAACATAATAAATTAATCTTCCTATCAATATCGGCAAAATTGCGGAACCCGCTGCCGCTAAAAGTATAGCATTTTCCAAAACTTATTGCAAGAGTGTTGAAATTTGCCTTAAAGATTAGTATAATGATAACGTATGTGAAAATAACATCAGTGAGGGGATAGTATGAATACTTCAACCAAAGCATTTTTTGATTCTGTCAAGGGCAAAACGGTGGCGTTTATCGGCATCGGCACAAGCAACCTGCCCCTGATTAAGCAATTCGCCGACAAGGGCGCCAACGTGGTCGCCTGTGACCGCAAGAGTTTTGAGGCGCTGGGAGAAAACGGCGTAAAGGCAAAGGAGTACGGCGCACAGCTGCTGCTCGGTGACGATTATCTGCAACATATCGAAGCCGACATCGTGTTCCGCAGCCCGGGCACGCCGTTCTATAAGGAGGAGCTGGTCAAACTCAGAGAGAACGGAACGGTTCTCACCTCTGAGATGGAGGTGTTCTTTGAGCTGTGCCCCTGTAAGGCGATTGCCGTAACAGGCTCCGACGGCAAGACCACCACCACTACCATCATTTCCGAAATACTCAAAGCGGCGGGCAAGACGGTTCACCTCGGCGGCAACATCGGCAAGCCCCTGCTCCCCGAGATTGAAACGGTCAGCGCCGACGACTGGGCGGTCGTAGAGCTTTCAAGCTTCCAGCTGATTTCCATGCGTCAGAGCCCCGATATTGCCGTTGTGACCAACCTTGCTCCCAACCACCTCGATATTCACAAGGATATGCAGGAGTATGTGGATGCCAAGCGGAACATCGTGCTCCATCAGAACGCCTTTGGCAGAGCGGTGCTCAACCGCGACAATGAGATTGCCGAGAGCTTCTCCGAAAACGTGAGAGGAGAGCTGGCACGGTTTTCCGTAAAGGAAAAGCTCTTCAACGGCGCTTATCTCGACGGCACCAAGATCGTCTACAGCGAGTACGGCAAGGTAACCGAGATCATGGATTACCGCGACATCAAAATCCCGGGCATGCACAATGTGGAAAACTACCTTGCCGCTATCGCAGCCGTGTGGGGCATTGCGGATGTGAATGCGATTGTCAGCGTTGCCAAGAGCTTCGGCGGTGTGGCGCACCGCGCTGAATTTGTCCGTGAATACAAGGGTGTAAAATATTACAACGATTCCATCGCTTCCAGTCCCACGCGTACCGCGCTCGGCACGCTTTCGCTGTACGATGAGAAAATTATCATCATCGCCGGAGGCTACGACAAGCACATCCCATATGAGCCGCTCGGTCCCGTAATTAATAATAAGGTAAAAACATTGATTCTGCTCGGCGACACCGCACCCAAGATTGAGGCGGCAGTCAAGGGCGCCGACAATTATGATCCCGATGCCATCACCATTATCCATGTTGCCAATATGGAGCAGGCTGTGGCAGCCGCGGCTGAGAACGCTGCGGAAGGCGACATCGTGTCGCTTTCGCCTGCCAGCGCCAGCTTTGGTCTGTATCGCAACTTTGAAGAGCGCGGCAACCATTTCAAAGCGATTGTCAGCGCGATGGAGTGAAGCAGCATGGATTTACAGCAATTGATTTTTGACCTGTGCGAGGCGCAGGGCGTTTCGGGCAGCGAGGGCGCCGCGGCTGCTGTGGCGGCGCGCGCGCTTGCGCCAATGGCGCGGGGTGTGACGCAGTGCGGCAGCAATCTCGTTGCCAAATTGGGTAACCCCGACGCGGACAGAACGATTTTACTTGACGCGCACCTTGACCGTATCGGATTTATCGTCACCGATATCAATGACAATGGCTTTGTCAAGATAGACAAGGTTGGCGGCGTGGATATCCGCATTCTGCAGGATACGGTGCTGCAGGCGGAGAATGGTCTGAAAGGTACCGTCTGCTGCCTGCCGCCTCACCTTAGCGACGGCAACGAGGATAAGGCGACGCCCATGGACAAAACATGGGTGGATTTCGGCATGAACGCCGCACAGCTCAGACAAAAGCTGCACATCGGCGACACGCTTACCTTTTGTACAAAGCCGCGCAGACTGCTGGGTGACAAAATCACCGCTCCCGCTCTCGATAACCGCTG
>ONEN01000244.1 GCA_900316815.1 uncultured Eubacteriales bacterium
TGGGACAGCGCAAGCATAAAAGACGGCGTACAACTCGAGTATTATGTGGGCTTATCAAACGCCGAACGCATACGCCGCGATAAGAACGGCTCCGCGCGTTATTGCTTTTTGCGCTCACCTTACCCGGGGCACGCGTACAGCGGCCGCTTTCTCAACCTGGGTGGCAGTTTGAGCTTCGGTAACGCGAGCAGCAGTAACGGAGTCGCCCCCGCTTGCATCATCGCGTGATTGATTGGGAGGTAACATATCATGACAGACAATACCCTATACAAGCGGCTCGCCAAGGCTGAGGCGATGGCAGAGCTGCAAAAATCCGAGCTGACGGAAACCCTGCAAGCCGCCTATGAGCGGGCATGTGCAGACGAAAACGCACAGGACGCGGCGGCATACGCGCGGAAGCTGCGCGACAGGCTGCTCGCCGAAAGCGATAAGGAAATGTCGATCGACCGCCTCGGACTCACGGCGCCCGGCGGCTCGACCTTTACGGCATGGCTCTCGTTCCTGCGGAAGCTCGGCGACGTTCTCACAGGCTCCTGGGCGAATTACCGCAAGGCGCTGCGGGACTTGCCCGAGCAGGAGGGCTTCCCGTTCAACATTACATTCCCGGAGCGCCCCGACAGCGGGAACGCCCCCGAATAAATGCTGATATAACGCGATTCTGCAAGGGGGGTGAATCCGATGTCCGATACCATTATCGTCGCCGTGCTGAGTCTCTTGGGCTCACTCGTCGGCACGCTGGGCGGCATCGCCATCAACAGCAAACTCAGCAATTACCGCATCGAACAGCTCGAAAAGAAGGTTGACAAGCACAACAACCTGATCGAGCGCATGTTCAAGGCGGAGGAAGCCATCACGGTTCTGGATGAAAAGATCAAGGTCGCCAACCACCGGATCGACGACCTCGAAGAAAGGACGGAGTAACATGAAAGAAAAAACGAAGGACTTTATCAAAAAGGCGCTGATCCGCGCGGGC
This sequence comes from uncultured Eubacteriales bacterium, assembly GCA_900316815.1. Taxonomy (GTDB): domain Bacteria; phylum Bacillota; class Clostridia; order Oscillospirales; family Acutalibacteraceae; genus Ruminococcoides. The sequence goes on from ONEN01000244.1 coordinate 974, forward strand.
AGGACCTTTGCGCAGACTGCCGTCGGCGTGATCGGCTCGGCGGCGCTGATCCAGTCGGTGGACTGGCTGACGGTGCTCAGCGCGGCAACACTGGCGGCGGTCGTCTCTCTGCTCATGAGCTGGGCGACGGGACTGCCCGAAGCAGACGGGAGAAAGGAGTAACAGCCATGGCAAAGGTAACGGCGGAAACTATTCTGAACATCGCCCGCGCCGAGGTCGGCACTGCGGCGACAAACTATAAGAAGTGCAAATACAACACCGATTTCTACGGCTATGTCGTCAGCGCTTCATGGGCGGACTGGTGCGCGGTGTTCATCTGGTGGATCTTTCACAAGGCGGGCGCGGACAGTCTGCTCTATGTCAAGACGGCGGGCTGCGGCGTCCTCGGAAACGCCTTTTACAACCGCGGCAGGTTCAAGACGAGCGGCTATCAGGCGGGCGACATCGTCTTTTTCCACTGGACGAACTCCCGATCGGAGAGCGTGCCCATCACCTATTCGCTCGATCACGTCGGCATCATCGAGAAGGTGAACGCCGACGGCAGCTACACCACGATCGAGGGCAACACGGGCGGCGGCAACGGCGCTGTCATGCGCCGCACGCGCTACGCGTCGCAGATTTCGGGCGTCGCGCGCCCCGATTGGAGCGGGTCAGGCGGCTCGACCGGCAGCGCGGCAGTTAAGACCGTACAGAGCTGGCTCAACAGCGCCTACAAGGCGGGGCTGACAGTCGACGGACTCTACGGCGGCAAAACGGAGCTGGCACTCGTCAAGGCGCTGCAAACCGAATTGAACCGCGCGTACCATGCGGGACTGGAGGTCGACGGCATCTTCGGTGAAAAGACCCGCGCCGCCGTCCGCGATCTGGAAGCGGGCGACGTAGGCGATCTTGTCAAGGTGCTGCAGGGCTTTTTGATCTGCAAGGGCTACGACACGGGCGGCTTCGACGGCGAATTCGGCGCCGCGACAGATAAAGCCGTCAGATCGTTCCAGACCAAGAGCGGCATCGCAGTCGACGGCATCGCAGGCAAGCAGACATTTGCGGAGCTGTGCGAGTAAAACAGGATGGATAAGGAATCCCCCTCGTCATGACGGCGAGGGGGAATTTTTTTAGGTGCACAAGGCGAGCGTTACACTGCTTTTACTGTGTATTTTCCCTGTGCGCATCCGGGCCAAAGAAGACTTGTCTGAACCCTGATCATCCTTTTTCACTCCCTGCTCAATTTCAGTCCGTCTGTGAAACATTTTCGAAAGCTTTTCCTTTT
>ONEN01000028.1 GCA_900316815.1 uncultured Eubacteriales bacterium
TGTAGAACGCGGCGCCGAGAAAGAAGTTGATAAAACCGGGTCCGGCGGTCTCAAAGCGCTCGCACATGGTGCCGCTCAGGTCGAGGTGCGCGGTGATGACCTGCGCGATTTTGAACGGCGGCATACGGAACGCCCTGGCGCCCGCCATCGCCGCGTTGGTGGCGAAGTCGCCGTTTTTGGTGTCGGCGGGAATCTCAATAATAAAGTCGGGCAGCGCCGCCTCGGGCAGCTCTCCCGACGCGATCGCGGCGCGCATGGCGGCGGCGACCGCCTCCTTCAGACTTTGGATAACCTGTGCGTATATATCCATAACTGTTACCTCACTGTTTTTCTTCTATCTTGATCACAAAACGGTTCTCGCTGACCAGGTCGGTGTTGAAGTCGAGTGTGTAGCTGACCTCCAGCACACCGCCCTTTTCGGTCAGGCGGTTCTCGAGCGTCTTGGTGAACACGCCTATGCTCAAATCGCCCGCCACGGTCTGGTAAATGCACTGGTGCCGTCTGCCCCTCTGCAGCATCAGCTGCGAGCGCATCGGTCCCTTGCGGTTGATGGTGACCGTGTCGTCTTCCACCTTGATCAGGTTGTTGAAGAAGGTTTCGGGATTATCCTCGTCATACTCCTTGTAGCCGATGTAATAGTGATCCTTTTTCTTCATAAAGTTGCCGGCGGTGAGCACCTCGATTTTGTCGGTCTCGCCGTCCAGCATCTGTTCGCCGACAATGGAGATCAGGTAGTTTTCTTTGTTGTTTTCCTTATCTTTCTCTATCTCTTTCATAAAACCCTCAATACTGCTCAATATCAATCTGGGTGACGGTGTGCTCCATATCTCTGCCGAGGAACAGCCCCGCCACGCTTTTAAAGCCCTCCGGAGTGTCGCTTACAAAGAACGAGGGCTGCTTGGGCGCGCTGTCGTCGCTGAGCAGGTCCTGCTCGCGCAGCACCTTCGCCGCGTAGTTGGCGGTCTCGTAGCCCGAATCCACCAGCGTCACGTCTCCGCCCATATAATCGGAGATCGCCTCGCGCAGCAGCGGAAAATGCGTGCAGCCGAGGATCACCGTATCCACGCCGTTGTCCTTCAGGTCGGCCATATAGCGGCGCACCACCAGACGGGTGATCTGGTCGTCGCGGTGGATCACGCCGTTCTCCACCAGCGAGACAAAGAGCGGACACGCCTGCTCAAACACCTGCACCTCGGGCATCAGCTTCTGCAGACGCAGCTTGTAGCTGTGGCTGTTCACGGTGGCGGCGGTGCCGATGACGCCGATTTTGCCGTTTTTGGTCTTGCGCACAGCGGTGAAGCAGGTGGGATTCACCACGCCCGTGTAGGGCACGGGAAGCCTCTCCCGCAGCGCGTCGCCCGCCACCGAGCTGACGGTACCGCAGGCGGCGACAATCATCTTGACGTTGTTTTTCAGCAAAAAGTTCGCGTCCTGGAACGCGTATTTGCGGATGGTGTCGCGGCTGCGCGTGCCGTAGGGCACCCTGCCCGTGTCGCCGAAATAGATAATCTTTTCGGCAGGCAGCACATGCAAAAATTCCTTGACCGCGCTCAGTCCGCCCAAGCCCGAATCAAAAACGCCTATCGCGTTTGGTGACGACATAGCAAAACCTCTTTTACATAGTTATACGATTACTATCATAACACAAACAACCGACAGTTTCAAGCCCCCAATTACGACTGAGCACGGAAATCAATTTTGATAACGGAATGGCAACCATCATGCCGCAAAGCGGCAATTCATGTGCCGCAGGCACAATTCATGGCGAAGCCGATTCATGCACCGAAGGTGCTATTCATTCCTGAATTAACGGTTTCCGTTATCGGAAACGTTGCAAAAATCATCCTGCTTTCGCACAGAAATGAATTGCCGCAATGCGGCATGAAAAGGCTGCGCCATGAATTGTTGCGCTGCAACATGAATTGGCTGCGCCATTGTGCTGCCACTACTGCCGCCCCATCCGGCTTCTCCAAAGCCGCGTAAATTCCCGCACTAAATTCCACACCTAATCTCCACTATAGAATTTACTTTGGGAATTTACTTGAGCGGACTGCCCCCTCGCGGCAACGAGCAGGCGTTGCCTTGACTTTTGTATGCGTGTATGCTATGATGAACCTTGAGGTGGTTACATTGAAATGTTCACATTGCGGTTTTACATATGACGACGAGGCAATCTGCCCGATCTGCGGCACACCCGCTCCCCGCGTGGAGCCGATCGGCATGGAGCCGATAGAGGAGGAGCCTGTCCCCTACTACACGCCCGCCCACGCCGCGGCGCCTGCTGCCGCTCCGTCCCGTCCGAAGACGGCAAGACATGCCGCTCCCCAACCGGCACGGCTCTCCCGCCCCAAGGGACTGCGCATCGCCACCTTCTGCGTGCTGGCAGTCATCGCGGCGGCGCTGGTGTTTAACACGGTGATGCAGTCCGCCGCCGTCATACGCGAGCAGAAGCGCGACAAGCAGATTTCCGAGCTGCTCGGGCTGTCCGATCCGTCCTCTGCCGCTGGCAAGGAAAACAGCGGCGATATGCTCAATGAAATGTTCGAGGACGTCGTCACGCACAAAATAGGCGAGGGCTTTGATTTCACCAAGGGCACCGTTTCGCTGAAAAGCGTGACCGTCACCAAAACAAAGTCCACCTTTGACGCCAAGCAGCGCCAGGTGGCGTTCACCATCGAGGTCGTCAACAACACCAAGGAGACCCAGCACTACGCGCCGCCGAAAATCCGCGTGGGCAACGACGACTACGACAAAGCGCACTACCTGTTTTCGGAGGCGAGCGTCCGCACCGATAAACAGTCCTGCGAGGTCGCTCCGGGGAAAAAGCTCCTCTCCGTCTGCTACTACAATCTGCCCAACGATAACCGTTCGGTATCCGCCACGGTCATTCTGTTCGGCGACGACATGCAGTACAGCGTCTATTCTTCCTATACCCTCGCGCTCAACGCCATTAAATAATGACACAAGCCGGCTCTTTCTCTGATGAAGAAAGAACCGGCTTTTTTACCGGACAGCCCCGTGCCGTTATACGGAAATGCTCGTGTTGTCGCGGAACGTGATCGTCGCATTCAGATGCGCAGGCAGTGCCTGCGTTATTTTTTTGCCCACCAAGCTTTTCCGCCCCTCGTCCAGCACATCCCCGATCTCGATTTCCAGCCGCTGATCGGCAGGATACTCCCGCACGACCGCTTGCTCCAGACCACAGCTCGCCAGAAAGTGCGCAAAATCCGACGCCCGCGCGCCCAGGCGCAGCCCCTGCTCATAGCCCAGCAGAAGGGCGCGCCGACTCGCCGTCGGCTGCTCCTCCCTCTCCTTTTCAAGGAACCGCTCCCACTCGCTCAAGCCGTAGCTCTCGGCAGTGGCAATAAACGCCTCGCGCTCAAATTCATCCAGCTTGTCAAACAGCACGTCCAGTCCGCAGCCATACGCCTGCAGCTCACAGTCGATTTCACTGCCCGCCGCCAATGTATATACCCCCAGCGGCGCCAGCTTGCTTTTCATGGAATCATAGCTGCTCATCCGTTCACCTCGATATTCACCGTACCGGGCGTGAAGTATTTGGAGGCAGGGACCGGCATGTCCACCATTGCCGCGTCCATCTGATAGTTGACGATACAGCCCGTGTCGAGCAGATATTTGCCCAGCATGGACAGGTACAGCATACTGCCCATGGGAATACCCGCGAGATATTCCTCGAAGGCGGCGGTACACAGCGCCACTACCTCCTCCGCCGTGTAGCCCTCCTTTGGCGTCACGGCAACATGCATATCATACGCCAGACTGTAAGCGTGGCCGACCTGCACATCCACATTCAACTCGCGCTCGGCGTTCATCAGCGCCTGCACCTCCGCCAGCTTTTCGCTGCTCACGGTGCCGCTGTGACCCGCCACGAACACGTCCACCGTGCCAGCGCCCCGGCGCCTCGGCACAACGCCCGCCTTGGCGATGCCGTCCACCGACATAGCCAGCGCGATGTAATACGCCGCATTCATGCCGTTGGGACGGTTCACATAGCTATCCAGGATCCGCGCGCGCAGAGAGGTATCGCTCTCGCTGTCAGCGCCGCCATGAAAGGCGATGGTGTTGGTCACCGACGTCACCGCCGCGGGAACATTGACGGGCACCCGCGCGGAGTGGCTTCTGATGTTGCCGCGGTAACCCGCCTCCTCCGCCTCGGCGGGCGCCAGCGCCCATGTTCTTCCCGCCTCGATCACCGCGTCCTCCGTGGTGCAAACGACCACGGGGTTCTCGTCGTTCGTATTCACCGTAGTGCCTCGCGGGATCGTGACGGGCGTCGCCCGCGCCTGGCCGATCGAGAACCTCAGATTGCCATGCGCCTTCACCGCTTCCCTGCGCGCCAGTCCGCGCTGTTCGGCAAAGCGGTCGAGAAATGTCCCCGCCGCCGTTGACGGAAACAGCTGCCGCCTGAGCCATTCCACGCTCGTCTGCATATTGTAGATTTCTCCCGCCAGCACGCGCAGACGGATGGCGATGTCGCTCGCGCTGTCAAATTCCGCGCCGCATTCCTGCTCGTAGCGCTCCTTCATTCTCTCGTATATTGCTTCATACGTCTCCATAGTGACGCACCTCCTCCGTGCGGCCTTCGCCGCCGATATTGACTCTCACCGACACCCCTTCGTCGGTCATGCCCTGCACGCTCACCTGCGCGGAGGGATATTTTGCCAGCGCCTCCGCAAACAACAGCTCCGTCCGCTGCAGGTCCGCGCCACCGCTGCGGACGCCCAGCTCCCTGTCGTAGAGGAAGCTTCCCTTCGGCACGGTCAGACACAGCAGCGCGCGCTGAAACAGCGCATCCGCTCCCTCGGCGCGTACTATGCTGCCCGTGCCGTCCGTCGCCACGTCGCCGTTCCGAATCAACGCGTCAATCATTGCCGACCTCCCTGCCGTTCACCAGCACACGGGTTCCGTTTATCTGCACGCTGCCGTCATTTTTCAGCACCAGCGACGCGCCTCCCGCGGAGAAGAGCTTCACTTCGCCCTCCTCCAGACTGCCGTCGGCGCGCAGCACGCCCATGCCTACCTCGCCGTCGTCCAGCGGCAGCACCACCGCGCGCTCCCGCTCGGGCGGCACGCTTGAAAAGCCGTAGGGAACGCAGAACTCCAGCTCCTTATGCTCACCGGAGGACGCCACCGCCATGCCGCCCGCATCGTCCGCTGTCAGCTCGCCTTTTACGGCGGACGGCGCGCTCAGCGAACGGTTTGTTATGTAACTAACCAGCCACATATCTCACTTCTCCTTTATCAACGTAATCACGCTCCGCTCGCCCCTGCTGTCGGCGGTATAGCGCACCTCCCGCACCAGCAAGCCGCGGAAGCTTCCCAGCAGGCTGTCCTCCACCGAGGCGCGCCTGCCGAGCGCGTCTGTATGGCAGCCGCCGCAGCGGAGCAGCAGCGACAGGCTGCCGCGGTTGCTGTTTGCCAGCATCTTCTCCGCCGTGACGACCGTCGTCTTGTCAGCCGCCGCGTTCACATAGCGCACGCGGTTCATCAGCGCCGCCTCGGGATCGGTGTTTTTTATCACACCGCCGTACGCGCCCGACTGCTCATATTTCAGCCGTATTTCCGACAGCAGGCAGTGCCGTCTGCGGCTCTCGCGGAGCGCGTAGTAGCGGACGCCGCCGCCCGTATCGGCAAACAGCACCTCGCCCTCCTCCGGCTCTCCCCGCAGAAACGCCCTGCCGTCTCCCGTCACACGCGGCTCGCAGCCGTAGCGGTTGCGGCAATACGCCTGCAGCACCTGCCAGTGGGACATGCCCTTGACGATTTGCAGCGGCTCCCGGCAGGCGGCGTCGCTTTGGTTCACTGCCCGGATGCCGAAGGGCGCCAGATGGCGCAGCGCGATCAGCCTGTCGCTCGGGCTGCTGTAGGTCACGGGCTCCGCCTCTCCGTCGAGCAGCCCCGCCGCTGCGCTGCGTGCGGACAGCTTGAGGATGATCCCCTCGGCGCGTTTTTCCGTCGTGACCGTGTCGAGCTGCCCGTCGAACACCACGCGCTCCCCGTCGCACGCCCTGATGCGGTCGGCGTTCTCCCGGACGCCGCCGTCAAAGGGACAGGTCACCGTCAGGCTGTCGGCAGGCACGCCGATATCGCCGTCCAGCACCGCGGTCAATACGCTGTCCAGAGGGCGCTCGCGTCCCTCTCTGTCGGTCAGGTAGAAGCTCAGCACAGCGCCACCTCCCGTCCGCCGAGCGGCTCGTCGGGGCGTTTCACCCACGGATTGAGCGCCACCAAGCGGTCGATCACCACATCAAAACGGTAGGAAACATCCCACAGGGTCTCGCCCTCCGCCGCCTTGTACACCGTCTGCGCCCGCTCCGCCGTCTTTTCCATGACCTCGCGGAACACAAAGCGATAGCGCAGCACATCGGGCGCGGGATAGCCCGTCAGCTTCAGCTCCTCAAACACCGCATGAACCGCGCAGAGCTTGGGAATCGCCAGCACGCCGCAGCCGCCGCTTTGGAACAGCGCGCACAGCCTGCCGAACTGCTCGGTGCAGTCCGCGCCGTACAGCTCGCCCTCGCCCTTGATCAGCATGTTGCGTCTGCCTGTGTCCTGTATGTACGCCCTGCCGAAGGGGGCGTGCAGCTCGTTGACTTTCTTGGCGCATTCAAAGGTAATCTCACGCGGATTATGGTGCCATTCCACACCCTTGAATCGCATCGGTACCAGCTTCACCGCAGCCTCGCCTCCTCTTCTTCGGGCAGGGAGCGGCTGTAGCGCAGGCTCTCCTGCTCCATCTGCTCGCTCATCCGCTCATACTCCTCGCCGACGGTCAGCTCCTCGGCGAGCGCCGACAATAACTCATTCATCCGACACACTCCTCTCCCGCGCGGCGATCACAACCGTGTACGCCACCTCGCCGCGCGCCTCCGCGTCGCTCCTCGCGCGTTCCACCGTACACAGGGAATACACCTCTGTCCTGCCGCCGCCCGTGACGGCGACAGTTTCCACCGCATCCTCAAAGGGATACCCGGGCGCGCGGCGCAGCTCCATTTCTATGTAGTAGACCTCGGTGGGGATCAGCGCGACAGGCTTGTCCGTAAGGAACTCCTTGATCTCCTGCGCCCCGCGCTTCACCCTCCGCCGCAGCCGCAGCACGCCGCCCAGCACCCTGCCGTTTACAAGCACCGTAAGGTCGCTGCCCTTTTCAAAGCAAGCCGCCATCTCAGTCCTCCTCCCGCACGCAAAACGCCATATCGAATTGCACCCTGCGGAACACGGCGTTCCAGTCGGGGTCAAACTCGATGGAGCCCGCCGCCGCGCCGGTGATCACCTGCTCCTCGTCCGCTGTTTCCAGATCCTCCAGCAGACAGCCCACCAGCTCGGACAGACCCGTGCCGTTCTCGCCGGGAGGCGCGTAGACGCGGATTTCCGCCTTGACGCTGTAGCGCTCCCCGCGCTCGGAGGACGACAGATAACCGCCGATGCAGCCCTTTTCACGGACGGTCTGCGTGATGCCCACCACCGCCAGCATACCGCTCAGCGGCATTTCCGCCCGCTCGGCGGCGTATTCGCGCACAAAGCGCACATGTGCCAGACGCGCCCGCCGCTTGAGCCGCCTGACGATCCTGTCCGTCTGCCGCCCGATTTCAATCATACTCATCCTCCCGTTCTTCGCCCCACGGCACCAAAATCGCCCATTCATAAACGGGCGTGTCCTTCACATAATAGGTTTCACACCTTTTTACCAGATATTTCTCGCCGTGCGATTCGATTACCGAGCTGTTTTCCTTCAGCGGATGCGTTGTCTGCCCCACATACAGGTACTTTTCACGGCGCAGCGCGCCCAGAGGGCGGCACTCGCCGCCGATATAGATTTTATTGCGGTAGCGCAGCGGCTCCACAAAGGCGCGCGCCTCCACGCGCCTGCCGTCCTGACAGATGGTCACCGCGGAGCCGTAGCGCCCGATCTCACCGTCCACACAATTCAGTAAGCTCATCACATCACCCTGCCAAATAAAAATCCGCCGACCCGCACCAGATCCGCGTTGTTCTCCGCCAGCACCCGCCACAGCCGCTCCGCCTTTTCGGAGACGTTGGCGGATGACGTCAATTTGACGTCACCCGCTGTAAACTGACTGACGGCACCGTCGCCGCTCAGGCTGTAGAGGTATGCCGCGTAGGCGGCGCTCAGCGCCTCCAGCCGCCTGCGCTGCGCCTCGTCGGGCGCGCTCACCACGCAGCGCGACTGCACAAACGCGCACGCGTCCTCTACCAGCGGCGTCCAGTGCTCCAGCGCGTCGCTGTCAACCTCGGCAAGCACGGCAAAGCGTTCGCATACATTCGCAATGTTCACGCGCTTCCCTCCGTTTCTCAGGACAGCGTCTTGGCCGCGTCGGTGAAGATTTTGGCGAAGCCCGCCGTACAGGTGATCGCCGCGCGCTCCAGCTGACGGTCGATCAGCTTGTCGTAGTCGGTGGTCACGCCGCCTGCCTGCACCATCTCCAGCGCGCAGTTCCTGTCGAGACCGATCACGGTGCCCGCCGTCATTTCGGGCGCGTGCAGCAGCGCCGCGCCGAGGGGCGTCACCATTCTGCCCGTGCCCTGGAAGTCAAGACCGGCTCTCGCGTCCTGCATCTGGGACATGGAGAGGATCTGCTGCATCTCCTGCGTCGGAGCGAGGATGGTGTTCAGCTCATAGGGGCTGAGCTGCGCCCACAGGCTGAGCAGATCGCCATAGGCAAGCGTGCCCGCCGTTGCCGTGCTCACATTGGCAGCGGCGTTGTTGTTGCCGTCGCCGTTGAGCAGCACGTCGATCGCGTCCCTGAGCTGCGCCCTGGCGATATACGCGCCGATCTGACCGAGGGTCACGGTAAAGAGGTCCAGACGCTGGAAGCGCAGCGCCTCATAGGACGCCACCAGCATTCTGCCGCGCTTGTGGAGCTTCACAAGGTTCGCCCTGGTTCTGACGGTGGTCTGCGGAATCGCCGCGCCCTCCGCCACCACCTTGAGGGTCTTGTCATCGGCAGAAGCGTCGGAGACGATGCTGCGGTAGTCCATGCCCTCGATGTCTGTGACGGTCGCCACCAGATTGGGCAGGATATCCGCGCGCTCCATACCCTGGCGCACCGCGCGGCTCACATACTCGGGAAACAGCGCCGCGGAATCGGAGGTCTGAAAGAACTTCTCCACGCAGTCGCTGCCCCTGCCGCTCACCCTGATGTCAAAGCGCTTGAGCTGTCGGGAAAACGCGTCCAGCCCCTCCAGCGAGGTGCCGATATAATTCTCCGAGGGGTCGAGGCGCTCCAGCGCGCCCGTCAGACCGCCTCTGCTTCCGTACATGCCCTTTTCAATACTAATGTTCTCAAAAGTAGCCATATTATTACCCTCCCTATTAAAGAATGAAGCCGATTTCGTCGGCAGTGGAATCCACCACGAGCAGCTCTCTGCCCGAGGAGTTGACGGCTACCGTGCCGTCGTTGCCGGCAGCGAGCTTTTTGTAACCAACGTCGATCTTCGCCGACGCGGCAGCCCTCACATACCCCGCAAGCTGCACCGCCGCATAGCCGCCGCGCAGGCCCACGCAGACGCCGCAGAAGACCTCGTTGGCACCGCAGACGGCAACCGTGCCGTCGTCGCTCATCTTGACGGGCACGCCCGTTTGGGTGAGTCCGCTGTCCGCGATAAAGGTCGCGATGTTTTCTCCGTATCCGTTAAAATTAACGTTCATATTACCCCTCCGTTAAATGGTAAATTGTCCGATTGTCTCGGTATTGTTCTTGGTTTTGCCGCCGCAGAGCTGCGGCTTCGGCATATATGCCTTTTCCTTCTGCTTCTCAAAGGCGGTTTTCACCTCTTTGAGCTGCGCCACCGTCATCGCCTTTGCCAGGCTTTCCATCGTGGCGCGTGAAATATCGGGCTGCACCGCCGCCGACAGCCGCAGCACCTCCGCGGTGAGGCTGTCGCGGTAGAACACGCCGTCCTTCGCCGACTGCTTCAGATTACCTATGTAGCCGAGCAGCCGTGTGCAGTCGTCCGCGCTGAGCTGCGCACCCTGCTTGTTTTCCAGCATTTTCAAAATTGCTTCCATATCCATATCCTTTCTCCTTGCCGACTTGGTCACGCCCGCCGCCCGCTGCGACGGCACCGCGACAAAGCTCCATTCATAAGCGTCCGTGGGATTCGTCAGCTCGCCGCAGCACAGCGCGCCGCCGTATGTCTCCCCCTTGCGGTGCGGACAGAGCGCCAGCTCCTCTCCGCAAATGCTGCACAGCGTACGCTCCACCGCGCAGCCCACACTGACCTCCTTGACGATACCGCTGTCGATCGCCTCTATCAGCGCACGCCTGTCCTCGGTCACGGGCATATACGCCCGCGCCCGCAGACGGAAATACTCGTCGCCCGTGACGGTCCTGCGCTCGGGAATATGCTCCACCGCGCAGGCAAATATCCGCGCCGCCTGGTTCTTCGCGCTGGGCTCGTGGTCAAAAATCCCCGTCTTGCCCACAAACAGCTTTTCCAGCGCGAACAGCGACTCCACCGGGAAGCGCTCGCCGTCCCTGTCTACATCGTTGTCGCAGAGCGTCACCGAGAACACATACACCTCCTCCGCCGTCAGCGGACGGCGCGTGTAGGTGTTGATCAGCGCCAGCTCCTCCGGCATCACCGCTTCACACGGCGACGCGCCGACCGGCGCCGCCTTGATAACCGTGCCGTTATGCATTGTCACCCTCCAATCCGTATTCTTTTTCGAGCTGCGCCGCGCGCGCGTTGTTCAGCCGCGCCTGCGAAAGCTCCACCGCATCCTGCAGATTGATATCGTTCCACACCAGACGGAAGTCCGTCGCGTAGCCCGCCAGCCGCAGATGCGTCTCCATAATTTTTCTGACGGCAGTTTCCGCCGCCATGCGGTAATACTCCAGCTCGCTGGTGAGAATATCCGCCTGCTGCGCGCTCATGCGCTCCGTGCTGGACCAGGACATCCCGAGCAAAAACGGCGGGATACCCAGCTTGGCGACCATCTGCTCCAGCAGCACGCGCACCGGCACCTGACAGTCGGGCATCTGATTTTCCGCGCCGATCACCCGCACGCGCACATCGCCCACCGACACAAAGTCGCACACGCTGTCGCTGCGCATCGCCTTTTTCCACTCGTCGGCGATCTGCCGCGCGCTCTCCTCGCTGAAGCTGCCGTCCTTGGGATCGTAGGTCACGGCAAAGCGCAAATCGCCCGCACGCTCCCAGTTGTTCTTTATCGATTGAAAAATCCGCAGCAATATCCCGCTCACAAAGGGCAGTCCCTCCAGCAGCGAGGTGCCGCGCACCGTGCCGCGCTTCTGGTTGAGCAGCGACACCACCACCAGCGACTGCCGCTCCACGGGCTTGCCGTCCGCCGCGCGGCACACGACAGGCTCCATGGGCGAGCTGCCCGCGACGATGCGCACATCGTCGGGGTTGGCGTTATACAGTGCGCACACGCCGCTTCGATCGGCGTTGAGCAACATCTCGCCCACCGCCTCGCCGTAGGTCAGCAGACAATCCATGTAATCGCACACAAACGCCGCCAGTCCGCGCGCGGTGCCGTTGCTCCTGACGTCCCGCACAAAGGCGTCGGCTTCCGCCTGCGCTGCGGGATCGTCCGTCACCAAGCGGAACGTCCCCAGCAGCCGCACGATCTTCCCGATCGCCGCGTCCACCAGCGGCACCGCTCCGCGCAGCGAGGCATAGAGCGAGCGTTCCATACTGCTCTGCGCCGCCGTGCGCCACGCCGCCTGCGCGGCATAGCCCTTCGGGACCGTCTGCGCCACGGGCAGCGGCGGAGCGGAACGCGCCTGTTTCTTTCTCCCAAACATTCCTATTCCTTTCCTCCTATCTCTCGGCGGCAAGCACGCGCAGACCGCTGCCGCCCTCCAATACCGTTGTCACAAAGTAGCGGATGTCATCCATCGCGTGGTCGTTCTCCTTCACCGGCGCGTCCGACCGTCCCGAGGAATCCCAGCGGTAGAGCTGGAATTCGCGCCGCGCCGCCGCGCAGCCCTTGCAAATGCGGATGCGCCCCTCCTTGAGCGCGCCCGCCGTGCGGCGGATGCCGTCGATCACATTGTTCTGCGCGGGCGTCACACGGAATTCTCCGTGACGGCGGATGACCTCGATAAAACTCGCAGCCGACGGATCGACCGCCACCTGCCGCACCTTGCGGTTCCCCGCGAGCGCCCTGAGCGCCGCGTAGTGCTCCTCGTCGGTGCGCTGCGCGCCCTCCTTGCGCGAATCGTAGTAATATTCGTCCACGCGGTACCACACGCCGTCCTTCTTCCCCCACAGCCCCATGGATGTGGGGTTCACCGTGCCGTAGTCGCACGACACCGCGAACTCGGTCAGCCCGTCGGGCGCCTGCGCGTACATCTCCTCGCGGTCCATAAAGGGATACACCGCGCCGTACACCGCCACCCAGCGGCCGCGCACGAACCGCTCATAGAACACGCCCGCGTACAAGCTCTGATAGCGCCGCTTGACCTTTTCGCTCAGCGACGGGTTGTCGTCCATGGTAAAGTGCAGATACAGCGCGTTTTTTCGCTCCGCCTGCACGATCCACTCGCGGTAGAACCAGTGCTCGGGGTGCTCGGGATTGCAGTTGAACCAGAACCGCGACCCGCTCACCGAGCAGCGCGCCATCGCCTGCTCCACAAAGGAGCGCGGCATCAGCGCCACCTCGTCAAAGAGCACGCCCGCAAGCGTAACGCCCTGTATCATGGCAGCCGCGCCCTCGTCCTTGCCGCCGTACAGATAAAAGCGGTTCTGCACGCCGCCGTAGCGCACCAGCAGACAGTTCTGACTGAGCCTTTCCTCGCATTCAAAGCCGAGGCTCTGCAGCAGCGGCACCAGCGGCGTCACCATGTTGCGCCGCAGCGAGCGGATCGTCTTGCCGCACATGCCGAAGTCGGCGCCGCGAAAGGCGTAGAACGACCACAGCACAAAGGACAGCGACAGGCAAAACGTTTTGCCGCTGCGCACCGCGCCGTCGCAAATGATCGCGTCGCGCGTGCAGTCGGGCGAGCGGCTGTGCCACCAGCCCAGCGCTCTGAGCTGCTTGGGCGAAAACCGCTTAATCATTTTCTCCTCCCCCTGCCGCGAGCGCACCCCTGCCGATGGCGTCCATCAGTCCCGACACACCGTCGCCGTCCTCCCGCGCGTCGCAGCCGAGCTTGTCCAGCGCCTTCAGACGGTCGAAAAATTTGATTTCCAGCATCCCGTCCTTGGTGCGGCGTATGTCCGAAATCATAAACAGATCCATCTCCCGCAGCTCCCCGGAGCTTGGAGCCTCCATAAACAGCAGCCGCAGCGCGTCCGCGACGCTGCCGAACGCCAGACGCTGATAGCCGATGACCGCCGTGCGCGACAGCATTTTGCGGCGCAGACCGAGCTGCCGCTCAATTTCTTCCAGCACCGCGCCGTCGCAGAGCAGCCTGTCGCCCTTCAGACGGCAATCGCCCTTGTAACCTGCCTGTTTCGCCGAAAGCGCCGCGTCGCCCGTGGCGGCAAAATAGCCGCAGAACAGCCGCTCCCTCGGCTTGAGTTTCCTGTTGATTTGCGTCACCTCCCATTGAAAGGACAAAAGTGCCTTTCACTATACCCGTGACAAACGGAAAAATTGCATACATATATGCAATTTTTTGCATATTGACGCGAAAATAATTTTTTGATAAGATTTTCCCCTGTTTTTTCACCTATTGTTACCGATTGGAAGAAGCGCCCTTGGCAAAGGACCGTGTTTTTTCGGCGCCGTTAAAGAAACAGAACATTCCGCCCGTCATAGAAGAGGATACCGCCGCTGCGCCGCCGCTCTCCGCGCCCGCCATAGAAGAGGACGCCGCCGCTGCGCCGCCGCTCTCCGCGCCCGCCACAGAAAAGGACGCCGCCGTTCCGCCGCCGCTCTCCGCGCCCGCCACAGAAAAGGACGCCGCCGTTCCGCCGCCGCTCTCTGCGCCCTACAGCAAACCCTCTCCCCCTTCCGTATACGCGCCTCAGGCAGTCCCCAAAGCCGCGCCGCGCAAGTCGATACTGTTCGGCAAAACGAAAACAGCCGCATACGCGCCCTCTCTGCAGGACGCGCTGGGGCAGATTGACGAAAGCTTCTCCGAAATGCTCCTGCGCAAAATCGACGAAAAGCATCTCACCGACGCCCAGTGCTACAAAAAGGCGCAGATTGACCGCAAGCTGTTTTCCAAAATCCGCAGCCAGCGCGACTACCGCCCCAGCAAGCCGACGGCCATCTCCTTCGCGCTCGCGCTGGAGCTGAGCCTGACTGAAACACACGACCTGCTGCTCAAGGCGGGCTATGCCCTTTCTCACAGCAACAAAGCGGACATCATCGTGGAATACTTCATTATTCACGGCATTTACGATAAGTTTCTGGTTAACGAAGCACTCTATGAATTTGACCAACCGCTGTTGTAGCGCAGATTCTTGATTAAACACTTTATGTTTTATCGGGGACTTGCCGCAAATCTAATTCCCGATAAATCAAAAAACCACCGACTGTTTACATCGGTGGTTTTCTTCATTATTATCTCACATCAGTTGAGTCTCTTGTAATAGACGTTCAGGAACTGTTCAAAGAACTTGCCCTCGTCAATCGTATAGCTCACCAGATCGTTCTCGTAGCCGATCGTGCCCGGAACCGTCATCATCGACGTTTCCAGGGAGCCGCCTGCCACAAGCTCCGAGGCAAGATAAGACACCTTGGAGGCATTGAGGTTCGTACAGGAGTACGGGGCTGACTCGTTAAAGATACGTATCGCGGAGGAAGCGTCCTTCTTAATCGCGCTCATCATCGCACTCATAAAGCCCTTCGCGTAGATTTGCTGTCGCTCCAGACGCTTCATGCTGGCATCCACCTGTTCCTGATCTCTCTTACGAACAAAATACTCCGCATCTCTGCCCTCAAGGTGGTAACCTGTTCCCTTTTCAAATTTGTCAACCGTTTCGGGTGACACAACATCCACGCCGCCGACGCTGTCGTTCAGAGCGGCAACGCCATCGAGGTCAAGCGCGTAATAGGTCTTGATGGGAACATTATAGAAAATACGTCTCACCGAAGACACCATATTTTCACAGCTTGAGGTTTTGCCGTCGCCGTAAGCATATGCCATACAAACCTGCATATTCTTCATGCCGCTGTAACGGCCGCTGGGACTGTAAAGCGCTACCTCGGTAATCGTATCACGCGGCACCGCTATCATCGACATGGTATGCTCCTTCGTATTCAGCGCCATCATCACAATAACGTCAGCCTGTCCGCCCGTGCCCTGCGCGTTTTCATCTTCAAAGTTCTTCTTGTCTATGCCCAGGAAAAGCAGGCTGGTAATATCCGGATTATACTGATAGGTATGACCGTTATAATAAACGTACTCGCCGTCATCCTGAACTTCGGCGTTGACCGTGTCGGGAACCAGCATCTTCAGCTCGGAGTCAAACAATTCATCGTGACCCTTAACCCTCAGATATATAAAAATACCTGTAAACAGAATCGCCAGCGCCAAAATCACACTGACAACAATCAGCAGCACCTTTTGCCATTTCTTCATTCTCTTGCGGTGGTGCCGGTGATGGTGGTGGTGCGAATGGCTGCCGGAACCGGAAGAGTGGGAAAATTTGTGTTATTGGTCGAAAATGGGAAACAGTTATCCGGAACGACTGTTGCAGTTTCAGCTGGTATTGTTTCACAGTGTGGGAAAACGGCAAGGGGTCATGCCGGCCGTTACAATTGACCGCATGGTGATTCACAGACCCACTGGTGATCTGACAGTGAAAAGGCCGGTCATTGGATTCTCAGAATCCGTTATATCAGAGCAAAATGAGTATCAAGTGATTTTACATTCCAGTTTTTCATAAACAAATGTTTGTTGAGAGCCAGTTGCAGAAAGGGGAACAAGTATGATGATCAAGGTTTCAGTACCAAATCGATTTCAGTTTAAGGTTGTAGCACCTCATCGGGGACATATTGGTGCAGGTACAAGGGAAGTGCATTATATTGGGGGCAGTGACATTCTGCCACAGCCACTCAATCCGGTGCAGGAGGCCCAGATGTTAGAGCGCATCGGAACAGGCGAAGAAGAGGATGCCAGAAAAATATTGATAGAACATAATCTGCGTCTGGTCGTATATATTGCCAAAAAATTTGAATCGCCGGCTGTCAACGTGGAGGATTTGATTTCTA
>ONEN01000038.1:0-2623 GCA_900316815.1 uncultured Eubacteriales bacterium
ACCTGCGCTCTTGGGCGCGTAGTTTTCATAATAGATATTGCCCACAATACCGGTGCCGTTTTCGGGGAACACGATCTTGCCGTCCGCGTCAAAGGTGTACTCGCCACCAGGCAGCCGGCCGTTGGTATGACCGCTGTACACGGTCATGGCGCCGTCCTTGAAAATAACGCCGCGGCCGCCCGCGTAGTAGTAGTCGCCGTCGATCTCGATAAGACCCGCATAGGTGGGAACATCGTCTACATAATAGACGCCGTCAATAATACCGTTTTTCACTTCAGGAGTATTATCGGCGACATACAGGACGCCGTAATGCCAATCTGAGCCGCCGTCTCCGTTAGGACGGAAGTAAACGGTGTAGACGCCGTCATGAGTGATGACGTAGTTATTATCTATACCGTCGGGATACCATATATTGGCGGAGGACACTACCTTGAGTTCATCGTTCGCAAGCAGTGCAACATCGCCGATGAAGTACTCACCCTCGGCATCATCATTAACGGTAAGCTCGTACGCAGGATTGATTGCCCAGTCGCTCATGGTACCTATGAGGTAGTAAGCCTCCTCCGGTGCCACGGTGGTTTCCTGGGTGGGTTCCTCGGTGGGTTCCTCGGTGGGTTGTTGTATGGGTTCTACTCCCCCGTAGATGATTGTTACAGTAAACTTAGCGCCTTGCTTGGTGGTAAAGTCAAAGTTGCTCAGGTCGAGCTGCGCCTTTACGGTACAGACGTCGTCGGTGTCGAAGGTGATGTTGTCGCCGTTGTAAGCAGCAGCAGAAGCAACGCCGCTTTCCTCGAAGGTGCCGCCGAAGTTGTGGGTCCATGCGCCGTCGATGGTGAACTTGATCTGACGCCCAAAGTCTTCGTTAACATTCTCAAAGGTGATTTCCCAAATATCTTGGGCGACCATTGTCATACGGTTCTCCTCGGCAGTGGGATCCCAGCTGACACCGTTCAGCCAGCCATCGTCTTCAAAGCTACCGCCGTTACCGACAGCAAAAACGCTCTCGTATTCGAACGAGGTGATCTCCTGAACGATTTCGCCCATTACAGAGACGGAATTATCCATGGGATCGTACACGACGGTAAAGGAGCCTGCACCGGTGAGGTTGAAGGTTATATTCTGTCCTACGCTGTCGCCGATCCACTCTGCGCCGTTCTTGACGACCTTGAGCTGCACATCGTCATATGCCCGGTCAACGGTATAAGCTTTGCTGTAGGTGCCGTCGGCATTCCGAGTCATAAGGTTAGCTTCGTTGCCGCCATCCCAAACAGTGCCGAAGATGCCCCCCTCGCTGCCCGCTATGATACAAACATCGCCGCTTACCGGCTCCTCGGTGGGCGCCTCGGTGGGCGCCTCGGTGGATTCCTCAGTAGGCGGTTGAGGGGGAATGAACGCAGTGGTTTCCTGGGCAGGATACTCAGGGGTCTGCCATTCGCCGCCATCCCAGCCTTCGACCACATATACCCTGCCCATACCGCTATAGATCATCAGGTCCTGCGTCTGGTTCCACACGTTGTCAAAGTTGTTTGCTGTCGTTTCGGGGTTCATGCGGCAGAAAATCACACGGTCAAAGCCTTCGGGTATTGCAACCGAATAGCAGCCGTCGGCTTCCTCCGTCATGTCATCCCAGTAATCTCCGGAATCGCCGAAGAAGTACGCAGCAAAGCGTGCTCCGTCGGTCAGCCATTCATCGCTCGGCTTGAGTTTGAGACTGGTTATTTCGTAGTCGACAATGCTGTAAGCGCCGACAGTTGTTATCGCTACGGTCATCATGGATAATACCATGCATACCGCAAGCAATACAGATAGTAGTTTTTTCATGTTTTTCCTCCTATTTTGTTTTTATAACAGAATAATACTACTTATTTGTATTTTATCACAGAACTTATAAAAAAGCAATACTATTGTTAAACAATTTACCAATTTTATAGTAATAATTTTCATGCAATTAAAGCTGCATGAAAAAGACTGTGCAACGAGTGATACTATGAAACAGCGAAAGCACCGGACGGGCAGCTCCTTCGAGCCGTTTGTCCGGTGCTTTGTCGGGGCGATTCAACGCCCCTGCCGACTTCGTCTGATTTAAATGCCCAGAAGCTGATGCTTTTTGGCTGTGTACTCCTCCTCGGTCAAAATCCCCTCGTCGCGCAGGCTCGCCAGCTTGCGGATTTCCTCTGCGACCGACACGGTCTCCGCCTCTTCGGGCGCAGCGGTCTGCGGCTGCTGCGGATAAGGCTGAGGCGCTGTCTGCTGCTGCGGATAGGGCTGAGACGCTGTCTGCTGAGGCTGCTGTGCGGGAGCAGGGGCGCCGTCCTCTCTGCCTGCCCATTCCACCGCCTTGTCAACGCCCTTTTTGCCGGAGTTGATCAGGGTTTTTCCGAGGCTTTTAAACGCGCCGCCGAGTCCGGTGCCTGTGTTTTTCCAAGAATTTTTCAAGCTTGCCATTGAAGCTCCTCCTTCGTTAATAATTCTATTTCCATTGTAACGAAAACCAACGCAAATGTCAACCGGGTGCCCCGGTTGTCAATCCGCGGTCGGCTGAGCCGACAATCAATCCGCGCAACCAACGCTTGATAAAAACTTAACCGTTTCTGCACGCGTTATGACGCGGCGTTTGTCCGAC
>ONEN01000038.1:2677-14643 GCA_900316815.1 uncultured Eubacteriales bacterium
CCGCGCAACCAACGCTTGATAAAAACTTAACCGTTTCTGCACGCGTTATGACGCGGCGTTTGTCCGACGTTTTGCCAAACCGACTTCTCCAAAGCCGCATTGAGAGCCGAGGCACTCGGTCCGGTTGACTAATGGGAGAATAGATGATATAATTTTACCAAGTCGACAAAAATCGACAGGGAGGAATCATTTATGTTCAATTCAACCGACCACATTACCATATGCTATTTCAGCGGATACATCCGCAACTGGCGGCGCCTGTGCGAGGAGCTTTCCATCGGACTGCCCCTCAGCCGCGAGGACCGCGAGCAGGCTATTTTAAAGGCCGCCTATGCCAAGTGGGGCGTAGGCCTCACCGAACACCTGTACGGCATGTTTGCCATCTCCATCTGGGACGAGGCGCTGCAGAAGCTCTTTGTCATCCGTGACCAGGTTGGTCAGAAGCAGATGTTCTACACCGTCGCCGACGGACTGCTGCTCTGCAACGGCGATATCAACGTCCTTGTTGACGACCCCCGCGTTCCCAAGATACTTAATAAGCGGATGCTGCAGCAGTATTTGTTCTACGGCTACCCCATCGGCTCCGAAACCTTTTACGAGGGCGTTTATAAGCTCATGCCCGGTCACTACATCGAATGGGACGGCAGCACCGCCTCTGTCCACCGCTATTTTCATCCCGTTTTCGAGCCCGACGACAGCAAAACGCCCGAGGAATACGCGCAGGAGATTCGCGCCGTTGTAGATGAAATCCTCAGCGAGGAACGCAGCGACGACGCGCTCCCCTATAAGGAGTCCTTCCTTTCGGGCGGCGTTGACTCCTCCTATCTGCTGGCGGCAAGCGACGCGCAGGCGGCGAACACCGTCGGCTATGAGGAAACGGGCTTTGACGAGTCCGCCCTCGCGCGCGAGACCGCTGTCATTCTGTGCAAGGGCTTCAATGTAAAGCTCATTACGCCCACCGAGTATTTCGACCGCATTCCCACCGTGATGGATAAGATGGGTCAGCCCCTGGGCGACGCGTCCGCCGTCGCGTTCTCGCTGGGCTGCGCGGCTGTGCGCGAGCACGCCAAGGTGGTGTATTCGGGCGAGGGTATCGACGAGTTCTTCGGCGGCTACAACGCCCACAAGCGTGAGCTGCCCGCCGACTGGACCTACCTCACCTGCTCCCATATCATGTCGGAGGACGTCATCCGCTCGCTCCTGCCCGACTATGACGAGAACGTGAGGGCTGTTGACCCCGTCGCGCCGCTCTGGCAGGAGGTGCAGGGACAGAACCCGCTGGCACAAAAGCTGACCATTGATATTTCCCTCTGGCTGGAGGGCGATATCTACCTCAATACCGACCGCACCAGCTCCGCCTGCGATGTAGAACTGCACACGCCGTTCAGCGATTTGCGCCTGTTCAACGTCGCGCGCAAAATCCCCGCCTCCTATCAGTTCGACGGCGAGCAGAATAAAATCACCTTCCGCATGGCGGCGGCAGGCAAGCTTCCCGATGAAATCGCCTTCCGCAAAAAGGTCGGCTTCCCCGTTCCCATCCGTCAGTGGCTGGCGGACGAGCGCTTTAACCGCCCCGTTGCCAAAACCCTGTTCGGCGCCGCCTCGCAGCAGCTCTTCAATCAGGACGCGCTGCGCGATATGTGGGAGCGCTATCTCGACGGCGAGGAGCTGCTCTGGAACCGCGTTTACGCTATTTACGCCTTCCTGCTCTGGTATGAAATCAAGTTTCAGTAAGATTGTTACATAATACTTTAATTTATATTTTACGACATAGCAATACGCGGCAGCCTGTTCGGACTGCCGCGTTTGCTTTTTTATTCAAAAGGACGGAAGGGCTTTGTACGCTTCCTGCATGAGATAATAGGACTGCTTTAATCTTTGGTTGTACCGCACCTCGCCCAAGCCCTGAAAGCCCGTATCGTACAGGGTGATCTCACCGCTTTTGCCCGCGCCGATTTTGACGGTGTCAAAAGAGGTATAGGTTATCTCCTTGCCCGTCAGGGGCGCTATGCACGCCCTGGTGCGCGGATTTTTGACCCCCAGCAGGTACCACGCCACGCGCAGCTCTATCTTGTTGCCGTCCGCCCGGCAGAAATCCGCCTGACTGTCAAACTGATTGCTTGCGGGATTCGCGTTGCCGTATCGCAGCAAGCCCGTTTCGTAATACTGCGGCGGCACGGTTTTGTTTTCCTCGGGAAGGAACATCTCGTTGGAGGTGAGCATATAGACGGGACTGTAAACGCCGCTGTTCGGCTGATACGGCTTCGCCTGCTCCGCGCCGAAGATGCCGCGCAGCACGCCCTGCCTGTAATGGAACACATCGCGGTAAGCGTCGCACCTGACGCGCGTTTTGTCCTTTCCGTTAATCTCAATCAGATAGTCCGCAGGCTCCGAAAAGCGCAGGCCGTTCTCGCTGTTCTGCCTGCTGCCCTCGCCCGTTATCTGCACGGCGACGGTATAGACGTCCTTTTCAAAATCAAAGCCGTCGGGCAGGGTCACCAGCAGATGGAGGTACTCCGGGTCGTACTTGACGCAGACGCGCGACTCCCCCACGCCCGTGGTATCGTTCCATTCCGCTGTATCGCCGTCGGGACAGGCAGCCGCCGCGTCAAACGCCAGCAAGCCGTAGCTCTGCTCGGCGGAGGATAAATCATGCGTCCGCTGCGCCGCCTTGGGCGGATAGTACATCTCCATGTTCCAGGTGCGCTTGAACCACTCGTCCTGCCACGAAAACAGCAGACCGCCGCAGCACCCTGCCTCGCAGACGGCGCGGGACATCTGCGCGTCCAGCTCGCCCTGCCGCTGCTCGTTCATGCCTCCCTGGTCGTAGCCGTTGATGCCGCGGTGCGCCACGCCGCGCGAGGTGCTCAAACCGTATTCCGCTATCAGCAGCGGAACCGTATAGGTCTTTTTGAGCGCCTTGAGATAGGCGAGGTAGTTATCCTCCGCCTGCGCGTACTCCTTCTGGTGATTCATAAACTCGGGATAATAGGGGTAGACGTCCACCGCCGCAAAGAGTCCCGCATGATAGGCGCTCTTGGGAAGGATGTGCCCGGTGTTGACGCTCACCGCGTCCTCCTCATCGGGGAACGGCTCTGCGCTGTGTGTGAGCGGGTCGAGAGTCTGCCAGTTGAGGAAAGCGACGGGAAGCTGGCAGGTGTACGCCTCTGTTTCATATTGGATCAGGCTGTCTCCCACCTCGCACAAAAACGCCTCGAAGGGAGAGGCTTCGGCGGCGGTCTGTAAATAGCTGCCGTCATAGCTGTTTTCCTTGGGATGAGAAGCGTTGGTTTCCTCCACAAAGGAGGCGGGATATTCCAGACCTAGGATATATCCCGCGACACGGTCGGAGATATCGCGGTCATACACCGCGGGATCGAATTTGCCGTAGGACGTGTAGCTGCTCGAGCCGTGGATGATGTCCACCGTTTCCTTCACGGATTTTTTGAACGCGCTGATCAGAATACGGTCGCTCTCCAACGCGTCGGCAAGCTCCGCCATCAAATCCTCCGAGAACCAGATGCCCTGTATCAGCCACAGGGGACGGTCGGTGTGCGCCTTGTTATAGTCGTCAAAGGCGCGGTAAAAGTCGGGATTCATCACCGTGAACACGCGCACCGTGTTGGCGTTCATCTGCGCGATCTGCGCAAGCCATTCGGTGTAGGTGTCATAGTCGGTGTCGGGATTGGCAAGGTCGGTTTCAGGCTCTGTCAGCCCCATGTTCACGCCCTTGATATACGCCGGCTCACCCTTGTCATTCTCCGTCCTGCGGTAAAAATAGCCGTTGTCCGCCGCCACAAAGGGCACAAAAACGCCGTCCGTACCGCGAAGCGCAAGCGTCGCGGGCACAGAGGCGTTTTCTGTTTGATTGCCGTTTTCACCGCAGGCGGCGAGCAGCAGCACCGTCACCGCCGCCAGCAACAGCGCCCATACTTTTTTCATACTGCCGCCTCCCGTAGCCTTATTGAAATCGTTGAGCGCCAGGTAAAACTGCGGGCGCATGGCGGTGTAGACGCGGATACAGTTGCAGTTCATCTCGCTGATCGCCTTGAACCAACGCAGATAGGTCTCGTAGCTGATGCTCAGCTCACCCGGGAAGAGCGAAGGCTCTGACGCGCCGATATTGACGCCGGTCATGAACTGCTCTTTCCAGCCGCCGTTTTGATACACGCTGAAATATTGACCCTCCGCCTTGAAGCGGTAGCTGAGATTGTTGGCGGTGTCGGTAAACTCCTCGCGGGTTTTCTCCACGCCGTCGCGCACTGTTTTCTCGCGCGTAAACAGCGATATCTGGTTGATACCGAAGGGCGCGAGAATGCCCGTCTGCGCCAGCAGAAAGAGCACCGCGATGGTGGCGACCACCGAGATAACAACCTTTTTCATTGCTCAAACTCCTTGCGTTTTATCTTGCCCCAGCTTCGGCGCAGCTTGCGGTATTTGATGATACCCTCCATGCGGAACAGGGTGATCAGCTGCCTGTAGCCGAAATTTTCCAGCACCGCGTACACCGAAACGGAAATGCTCTGCTTGGCAGTCATGGCGGCGCGGTGGGTGTATTGCTCAATCACCAGGCTGCCCTCCGAGAGGATAACGCCCAGCGACACGGCGAGCAGAAAGTAGATGACAAAGAAGAACATGTTCAGCTCGCCCATAATCAGCGTAAAGGGTATCAGAAAATAACCGATGGTTTCCACCAGCGCGCCGAACAGCTCAAAAATCCAGTTATACGGCACCGACAGCAGCCCCACAATGCCGTAGCGCGGGTTCAGCGTCATGCCGGCATGCGACAGCAGGGTGTCCATCAGACCGATTTGCCAGCGGCGCCGCTGGCTGCGGATATCCTTGAGCGACATGGGACCCTGCGTCCAGCAGACGGAAAACTCGTTGAATTTAATGCGGTACTTTTTATGGTTCCGCCGCATATAGCGGTGGATGCGCACCACGATCTCCATGTCCTCGCCGATAGTGTTGCGCTTGTAGCCGCCGACGTCGATAACCGTCTGCTTGCGGAACAGACCGAACGCACCCGACACGATCAGCAGCGAGTTGGTGCTGCTCCAGAACACGCGTCCCATCAGAAAGGAGCGGTAGTACTCCACGATCTGAAAGCGCTCAATCAGCTTTTTGGGCATGGAAAAGCCCTTCAGCTCGCCGTCGACAATGCGCGAGCCGTTGGCAATGCGCACCAAACCGCCCGCCACCACCGTGCGCGAGTCCTTGATAAACTCCAGCGAAAGGCGCAGCAGCGCGTCCTTCTCCAGACGGGAATCCGCGTCGAGGCAGGTGAACAGGGGATACCTGGAAATATTGATACCCGCGTTAAGGGCGTCGGACTTGCCGCCGTTCTTCTTATGCACATAGAGAAGCCTGGGGTATTCCTTGCTGAAATAGACGCCCTCGATTTCCTCGGTGGGAATCTGATAGCGGATGGAGGTTTCGATTTTGTGCATATTGAACGCGCGCACCACCAGCTCGCCCGTGCGGTCGGTGGAGCCGTCGTTCACCACGATGATCTCATACATCGGGTAGTTGATGGTCAGCAGCGAGCGGATATTCTGCACGATGTTTTCCTCCTCGTTGTAAGCGGGGATGATCAGCGAGATCGGCAGGAGGTTATCGCTGTCGAAATAGCTGTGGAAATCATCGGAAAAGGTTTTGCTGTAGTTATGATGTACGCGAACCAGAGATACCAGCAGCTGTACGATATAGATAATATTGAGCAACAGCGTAAACGCCATGCAAAAGTAGTTGAACACGACAATAAAGTCGCGCACTGCATTTAAAAATCCCACTGTGTCCCTCCAAATGTGACATTTTTCATGACCTGCGGTCAATTCATGTTGCGCAAGCGTGACGCTTGACCCAATCCGCGCAACTGACGTTTGACAGCAACTTAACCGTCACTCCCGCGTTCGGACGCGGCGTTAGCCAAACGTTTTGCTAAACCGACTTCTCCAAAGCCGCACTGAGAGCCGAGGCACTCGGTTAGTCTATGCCGCCAATGTTTTTGTAGAGGACGTTTTTCATTGCGTCGGCGGCAAAGCGGTCATAGCCGCCCAGTATTTCCTCTATGTCGCGCGGCGAAATATCCATTTTGGTTATCGCCTGCGCCGCTGTCTGGCGCACCCACCACTCTCTGTCGCCGAGCAGACGCTTCACGGTTGCAAGCGCCGTGGGGGTTCTCATCTGCGACAGGCCCCTTACCGAGGCGGAACGGATGACCCAGTTTTTATCGGTCGCCGCCATCTGCAGCAGCTGTTCGTCCTCCGCATAGCCAAAGGCGGACAGCGCCTTGACACAGGCGATTTTCATTTGCACGTCGTTACCTGTGGCGCCCTCGATGTACATGGGACGGAACGCCTCTATTTTGTAATTCGGCAGGGTCTTGATGATAGTGCAGCGCATGTATTTGTTGCACTTCTCAAACAGCTGCCCGGCAAGCGCCTGACGGTCTCCCGCAAATTTGGAGAAAAACTCGTTGATGATTCTGCCCGAATAGAGCCTGTCGTCCTGTATGCTCAGCAGGTACCTTGCCACCGCGTCGGTGTCGCCCATATGGCACAGCGCCATGGCGGCGTTATATGCTAAATCACGGGTTTTGTCCTCCGTCAGCTCGCGGATTTTGTCCTTGTATTCCACCGCGTTCAGCTCCGCCAGACGGCGGCAGGCATAGCCCTTGTGATAGACGTCGCCGCTCTCCAGCATTTGTGCATAAATCGAAACGGGATCGACGCGGCGGTTGATCTGCTCCACCAAACGCTCCAACGCCTCGGGGTCGGCGCCGATGGCGCTGCCCTTGTGCTCGCGGATCGCCTGCAGCGCAAGCTCATATACTTCAAAGTCGCCGTTGATTTCGTCAGCGAGCGCCTGTATTTCCGCGTCCCGGCTGCTCTCGGTGGGGGCAAAGAGCACCCCCTCAACGTGAATTGCGAGACGGCGGCGGATGTTTTCCACACGGTTGGTGTGCTCATCCTGCATCTCGGCAAGCCGGAAATGAAGTATATACTCTATGCCAATCACCAAAAGACAAAGAAGCAGCCCGATAACGCTGATTAATTCAATCTTCACAACATTATTCTCCTGTTCTCCTGTTCGCCTGCCTGACGGCAGCACGGTCTCAGTTTGCCGCCCAATACTTTTTCAGCGCGGCAAAGCTGTCCTTCTGCCGCACGGAAAAGGGCGCCGTCTCCCATTTTTTCCAGACAAAGGTTTTATAGCCCGGGTCGTGCTTCTCCTTGGGGAAGCCGTAGAACAAGTCGCCCGTCTTGCGCTCGCCCACCATCACCGAAACCAGCATACCGTTGGTGGTCATGGTTTTGGCCGTGTCGCCCTTTAAATCCCTGTCGTTTATCACCAGCATACGCGACGGGTCCGCTACGTTGAGCCATGTCCACGGCAGACGGACATACACGGTGGAGCCCGTCTGATAGAACTGCGCGTCGCCCGCGCTGAAGCTGCCGTAGGTCAGGTCGGCAACCTTGTCATAAGAGGCGGTGTAGCTCTCTTTTGTATACGCCGTTCCGCGCACGCGGTCATAGCTGCTGATGACATAGAGCGCCGCCTTCTGCTTTCCGTCAAAGCGGAGCGAGTACTCCATGCCCGACAGCGAGGTGGCGGTAAAGTCCTTGGCGTAGAAGTATTCGCCGTCGTTGCGCTGGAAGGTGTCGAGTCCCACAAACATCGCCTGTTCTTTGAAGTCAAGCTCCTCAAATAATTGAATGGTCAGATACACATAGCCCGCGTCGTCGCTGACGGATACCGCCTGCACCAGGTCGGCGTCCGAAAGCACCAGCCCCGGATTCTCGGGCGGCACGCTGTCCATCGCCAGCACGCCCGTTCGCTGCGCGCGGTCACAGATATTGTGCCAGAGATAGGCACTGTCTGCCGAGGCGGAAAACTTTTTCATCTCCGCAGCTACCTCGCCCCAGGTATCGTTCAGGTCAAAGAGCACCGCGCCCAGCAGGTCGGTGTCTTTGGCGGCGCGCAGCGCGTCTGTCAGCGACGTCCCCTGCTCCTTTTCGGTGACGGCCTCCTGACCGTAAACCGCGTTCACATCGGAGAATGTCACGCCCGACGCCAGCACCGGGTCCGCCTGCTCCTGCAGCTCTGCAAAGAGGGAGGCGTAGCGGTCATAGACCGTCTTGCCGTCGATTTGCTCCGCCGTTTCGCTGTCTATGAGAATATCGCTGTAATAGTACGGCTCGCAGTCGGAGCTGACAATGCCGTTTGTCGGGAACGCGTTTTTGTCCTTGACAAAGGACAGTCCCTGCAGCAGGTTCATCGGTACACTGATTGCCGTCGGAGTGTAGTAGCCGTAATGCTCCTTGGACACCTTCTGCACCGTTTCATATAAGAAAGCGAGAAAGCCGCGGGCGCCGCTGCATTGCTGCACATATTCGCCGCTGAAGGAATAGGCGTTCAGCCCCTTTATTGACTCGAACGTTTTGTTGTCCAAACCGGGGTCGACCGTCACGCCCAGCACACAGGCGGACACATCGACGAAATAGGTCGCCTTACCGCCCATGGTGCTCTCGGAGGAGGCGTTGCCGTGCAGCGCCATCACCGCCGAGGTAATAGCGCTCTCCCATTCCTCGCGTCCCTGCTCGGTGAGCCAATCCGCCGCGCTCAGTCCCTCGGGAGGAAGGATGCGCTGCTGGATATAAATGGGCGAATCGTTGTTTTTGTTATGGCGGCTCACCGCCGCGTAAAACTCGGGCGGCAATAAATCCTTGGCTGTCAGGCAGTTGACGCCCAGCTCCTCCGCCTGCCGCAGCAGGTTTTCATAGAAGGTGAAGTCGCGCGAATATTTTGCCTCGCCCGGCTTCTGCGCGTTGACTGCCATCGCCCGCAGGCTCAGATTCTTCCACTTGCCGTTCTCCGTTACCTGGAAGCTGCCGTTGTTCACGCGCGAAACCTCGGCGTGATTGTTCGTCTTTTCGGTATATTCCTCCGCGCGGGCGTCGTCAAGGATTTTGCGCATCAGCGGCGAGTAGAACCGCCAGTAAAAGTTGGAGATGTCTCCCTGGCGGTCGTAGGATAGCAGCTTGAAAAATTCATTGGAGAAAAGGAAGGCGCCGAAGCGGTTGCCGTTGACATAATCGCAGAAGTCGCCCGCGAAATAGTAGACGGGCGCGTAGCCTTCCTCCTGCCTGCGCGTGATGGCACAGAAGCGTGGCGTGCTGCTGATGTTCCTGATTTTCTCCATGCCCGTCGCGTTGAGGTCAAATTCAAAGGTCGCGATGTCCTCGGTGCCGTAGTTGGGCTCCACCAGCTCGAACCAGTTGTAAAAATTGCATTGGTCGCAGCCGCCGAACTCGCCCTTGTACTTATCTTTGATATATATTTTCAGAAGATTCTTGTTATTAAAATCAACATTCTGTTCCAGTATTTTTATTTCGCCGTCGCTCGAAATCAGCAGGATGCCCGGTCCGGAGAAGCGCCACTCCACGCCCTCCTGCTGCTCGTACATCGGCGGCGCCCAGTCGGGCACGTCGGAGAAGTCCTGTAAGTCCACAATGTATCTGCCGATCCATTTGGTGGGCGTTACGCCGAGCAGCGAGACAAGCTGGCTTTTGACGGAATCCGACAGGGGCGTGCTGAAAAGCGCCGCCTCTGCGACGATCGGCGCGCCGCTCTCGTAGGCAAAGGAGATGTACGACATATCGTCGGAGGAAATGCCGCCGTTGAGCGGCTTGCCCCCGTTAAAGTGTCCGAAGGTGTCGTTGCCCAGACCGTAGGCGTCGGAGATGTACACCAAATCGGGCTTGTTCGCCGCCTCATTCAGCTCCACACTGCGGTCATAGGCGCCGTTTTCATCTACCACGGGACCGTAATAATCGGTCAGATAGTTGTAGTCGCTGCCGTTCGGCTTGACATAGCGCCCCTGGTTCAGCAGACGGAAAAAGCCCTGGTGCTTGCGGTAGATGTTCTCCTTTTTGATGTCCTCGTCCTCGGAATAGGACAGCACCGTTTTGTCGAGCACGACGATGTTCATCATCTTTTTCGGCACAAAATGCCAGCCGATAAACAGCGAGATTATCAGCAGCACCACCGCTGCCGCCAGCAGGTGATACCACTTCAGCCGCTTGCGGAACGCCTTTATTTTTTCGCGGCGGGTCTGCTGCTGTTCTTCAAATTTCAGCTCCGCCTCCGTTTTGGCCGCGGCGGCTGATGGTTGATTGTGTTCGTTTGTTGTCATAAAGCTCCTCCGCCCTTGGCCGGTAAAGGATTGGTTTATTCCTGCGCGCCTGCTTCGCTCTGTCTGTATTCCAAAAACAGCGCCGTGATTGCCGGGTCAAATATTTTACCCGCGTTTTCCGAAAGGTACGCCATGGCGTCCTCGGTACTCCACGCCTTTTTATAGCTGCGCTCCGACACCAGCGCGTCGTACACATCGCAGACCGTCACCACACGCGCGGCAAGCGGAATGTCCTCGCCCGTCAGGCCGTTGGTGCCCGCGCCGTCCCATCGCTCATGGTGATAGCGCGCGATTTCGGCTGCGGTGGCGATGAGCGGGTCGTCGTCATACGCGGAAATAATGGTGTAGCCGAATTTGGTATGGCTGTTCACAATGACGCGCTCCTCCTCGCTGAGTCTGCCCTCCTTGTGAATGATGGACTTGGGCACCGCGATTTTGCCGAGGTCGTGCAGCTTGGAGGCAAGGGCGATGTGCTGCGCCTCCTCCTCTGTCATGCCCAGCCCGCGGCAGAGCGCTAGCGTGTATTCGCTGATGTGGCGCAGGTGGTCTACCGAGCAGCCGTTGTCGATTTCCGCGTTCTCGGCAAGCTCCTCAAAGATGATATTGATATTGCGCTGTCCGCCCGTCGCGGCGATGTTCTCGTAGGTGGTTTCCAGTCCGCAGTAGGTCGCCTCCATCACGCTCACAAAGAACATGTCGAGGCCGTTTTGGATATTTTCAAAGTGGAAAACCGCCTTCACGCTGTCGCCGTCACGGAGCGCAAACGCAAAGTAGGTTTCGGCGAACATGCAGTTTTTTTCGTTGCGCAGGCAGTTCTGTTCAATAACGGCATAGTCGCAGGCGCCGACGCCGCGGTTCACCTTTTCCTCAAAGCCGTCCTCTGTTTTCACCGCCGCACAGCAGCGGACGTCCGTATTGCCGGGGTTGATTTTTCCCAGCAGGCTGATAATCTCGTCTGCCGCCGTTTGGTAAAAATCCTTGCCGTCGGTGCAGCGCAGCATGTTTTTGATAAAGAGCGACACATTGTCCACCGTGTCGCCGTAGTGCGAGGTTTCCTCGCGCAGCCTGCTGTTGCGGCGCTGAAAGCGGTGCTCCGCGATATAGGTGTATTCGAGCACGCCCGCGACGACCACCGTCGGCACGACGACCGTATAGCAGTAGAGCACGCGCACGCGCGCATACAAAAACAGACCCGCCAGCAGCGCGGCAAGCGTATAGTAGGCGCTGAGCACAAACACGGGCGCCGCATATTGCAGACGCCGTTCCAGGTGCGCCGCCGCGATGCGCACGGTAAACGCGCCTGCCGCCACGCACAGCACGTTCACCTGCACGCCGTTGACGGTAACGGGCTCCGTTTTTCCCTTGCCGTAGGCATGGAAGCCCTTCAGCTCCGTTTCGCTGCTTTCCTCTCCGCTGACGGCGACCTTGTAGGATGCCTGCGCGGAGCTTTCCGATTTCACATTAGGGTCGGTGCCGCACGCGGACAGCGTGACCGCAAAGGGCACTGCTATACAGGCTATAAGCAGAATTTTTGATCGTAACGTTTTCATAAAATTCCCCTTTATCGAATATTCCCTGACTTGGCAAAAGCCAAGCCAAGGAATACGGTTTCAATTAATCATACTGCTAATCACACTGCGGATGGTCTTGCAGGCGCACTGTTAATAGGGCCATACATAGGTTCTACTGAAAAACTCTTTCACGAACGCGTAGTATAATCATCGATAAACGACAACAGCGTAAGAACAAACGCAATAATTCCTCCCTT
>ONEN01000031.1 GCA_900316815.1 uncultured Eubacteriales bacterium
CTCTAGTGGATTTTTATTAAGTATAGAGTTTTTAATAATGCCTAGCCTATTGTAGATTTTTTCAGATATACTTCCGTCGTAATTGGCAATAGTATCTCCGTACACACCGCCTACTTTTTTGTCCTGGAAGGAATCATTAACGACTGAGAGATACTCTTCGCTGTTAGGCACTGAGTGCCCACTGAGAAAACAGACCACATCTCCTTTGGATTTTGCGACTCCAATATTGCTCGCGTAACTGTAGTCGAAATCCATTTTTCTTATTTCGATTATTTTTATACTGAGTATATTTTTATACTTTTTTATTATATCTAATGTATCATCTGTTGATTCGGAATCGACAATTATTACTTCAAATCTTTTATAATTTTGATTAGTCAATGATTCTAATAATTCACCGATATGTTTTTGCTCGTTGTATGTCCTGATGACGATACTTATTAAATAATTATGTTTACTCATATAGCCCCTTAATATAGTTTTCGACACGTGCATTGAAAATAGTATTATTTGTCCGATATTTTCTTGGGCTTTTTTTCATTATTTTTATTTCTTTTCCTAACTCGTCTTTGTTTTTTACTGTTATGATATTGTGATACTTTTCTTCAGTCTTTCTGCAGAAATAATCCTGATGATCATTTACGTGCTCGCCGTATTTCTTTAATCTTGGCATTACGATTGGAGTTTTCCCGCGCTCTAGCGCAGCCATAAAGCTCGCTGGGCCGCCGTGAGTAATAATGACGCGCGCCTTATCGTAATATTTTTGCATATCTTTATAGCTAATCAGTTTGTAGCTTTTGCAGTGCTTTGGTTCGTAATTAGAATATCCCTTCTGGATTATGACTTCTTCCTTTATCGTGCCGTCAGCAACCAGTTCATCTACCGCTTTTACTAGACGATTGAATTGCTGCTCGTGCGTTCCTACGGTTACGAAAATCATTAGAAAATACTCCCAAAATTTTCGGCCTTTTTATATACTTTTTTCATTTCTTCCCACTGAACAATAAACTTATCGGTTACAGGGTATACGAGTTTGCCGGTTAGTGTCGGCTTATCGATGCGATCAAACACTTCTATATAGATTGTCTTTGCGCCGTGAAGTTTACCGAGCCAGAAAAATGGTACCGCAACCGCTGCGCCGGAAGAAATAATAATGTCTGGCTTTTCTTCTTTAAGAACTTTGCGTGCGAGTTTTGTGTTGCGGATCAAATTCTTAATATTCCTATTTGTTGGAAAATAACAGTGGTATACTTTTTCTCCTTCTAGTATACTGTTCGCATCTTCTTTATCGAACGTAACCCAAAAACGTTTCATTTGGCTCCAGGTTGGCTTTAGCATATATAGGTGCGTTAAATGGCCGCCGCTTGAACCTACTAGACAGATTTTTGTGTCTTTTAACGA
The DNA here is from genome assembly GCA_900316815.1 of uncultured Eubacteriales bacterium. Classification (GTDB taxonomy): domain Bacteria; phylum Bacillota; class Clostridia; order Oscillospirales; family Acutalibacteraceae; genus Ruminococcoides. The sequence goes on from ONEN01000031.1 coordinate 1,402, forward strand.
TTTTTTCATTAGTCCGCCCCTTCGCGCTTTATTACGCTCGTGAATGTTTTTACAAAAATCTGCCGATAAAATGCCGCCGTTATATCGACAATCCCGCTGCCGCGTGCTATGATGATAGCAGAGAAAACCCGTCGGCTGCCGTCAGGGGCGGCGCCGCGGGGAAGCAGGAGGATAAAGGGGAGGATCAGTATGGTATGTCAACATTGCGGCGCAAGGCTGCGCGACGGCGGTTCTTTATGAGTGGAATAACGGCAGCCGGCAGCAGCTCGCTTCCTACAGCGCGGCGGTCGGCAGCAACGGCATCGGCAGCCACACGGAGGGGCAGCACATCACGCCGCAGGGCTTGTTCAAGCTGGGCGTGGTGCTGTCAAAGGATGCCGTCTCCACCAATATGCACACCTACCGCGTGACAAAGGAAACCTGTGTGGTGGACGACACCAATTCGGGCTATTATAACATGATCATGGAAAAAAGCAGCATACCGTCGGGAACGCACTATGACAACATCGGCAAGGGGCTGACGAACGGCACCACCTACGCTACCATCTATATCGAGCACAACGGCGACGGCTTTTCCTCTCAAAATGTGGTGCGGAACAAGGGTTCCGCCATCGGCGTGCGCGGTCAGTACATCGCGCTGAAGCCCAACTACGGCGACGTGGATATTTCCGCCTCGGATATGCGGGATCTGCTGTCCAGGCTGGACGCGAGCAAATCGCCCATGATCGAGATAAAGACGAAATAGGGTAGCAGAATAATACAGTAAAACAGAAAACAGAAAAAGGCGCTCCTTGTTCCGCTTGGAAACAGGGAGCGCTTTTTTTGTTGAAGGATCACAGCTTGAAGTCGTCCGCCGTGAAATTGCCGCTGAGGGAGATCGACACGGGTACGCGGAGGAGAGGGTCATAGCTGAACGCGCGGCACTTGCCGTCCGTGACAGTTTTGGATTTTTGGCACCGGGTCCTCCCGTTTTCAAAGACCGCGTTCATGCAGTAGGAGCAGTCGGGCGCGATATTTTTTCCAAAAAGCTTGTATTTCATGCTGTCACCTCGTATAATGGATAGTAAACCTGCTTACACTATATCACAAAATTCAGTTTCTTTCAATACCAAAACGGAGGGTTTCCATGAAATTCGAGTCCAAAACCATGCGGCTCCGCAACGCGGACAGCGTGCCTTACTTAACCTATAACGCTCTGTCGGACATCCGCTTTATCAACCACGCCTTTTCCACCCGTTTGGGCGGCGTGTCGGAGGGGGAGTTCACCTCGATGAACCTGGCGTTCAACCGCGGCGACGACCCGGAACATGTCACCGAAAACTACAAACGCCTCTGCCAAAGCGCGGGCTTTTCCTTTGACAGCCTCGTCGCTTCCGCGCAGGATCATCACACCTTTGTGCGCGCCGTCACGGCGGCGGACAGGGGCATCGGCATTTACAGGCCGCGCGACATGGAAAGCGTGGACGCGCTTGTGACCAACGAACAGGGCGTGACGCTCGTCACCTATTACGCCGACTGCACGCCGCTGTTTTTTGTCGATGTGAAGAACCGCGCCGTGGGACTGGCGCACGCGGGCTGGCGCGGCACCGTCGGCAGGATCGGGGAGAAGGTCATTCAGAAGATGACCGCGCTCTACGGCACCGACCCCAAGGACGTGAGAGCCGCCGTGGGACCCGCCATCTCCGTCTGCTGCTACGAGGTGGATGAGCCTTGCGCCGCGCATTTCCTCGCTCTTGAGGGGTTGGACAGCAGCCGCTTTGTGTTCCCCAAGGAGGGCGGCAAGTACATGATCGACCTGCTCGAAACCAACCGTCAGATACTCGCCGCGGCAGGCGTGCCCAAAGAGCAGATCACCCTCTCGGATATCTGCACCAACTGCTGCAGCGACCTGCTCTGGAGCCACCGCGCCACCAAGGGGCGCCGCGGCACCATGTCGGCGTTCATCTGTTTGAAATAGGAATATACAAACATTCTTTCGAGGATATTCTTGCGCTTTTGCGCGCGGTGTGATAAAATAGACGCAAACAGCATCGGAGGACAGGGTAAATGGCTAGTGATACAATCATTGTCAGGGGCGCCAAGGAGCATAACCTGAAAAATATCAGCGTGGAAATTCCGCGCAATAAGCTGGTGGTCATCACGGGGCTGTCGGGCTCGGGCAAAAGCTCGCTGGCGTTTGACACCATCTACGCCGAGGGACAGCGCCGCTATGTGGAGAGCCTGTCCAGCTACGCGCGCATGTTTTTGGGACAGATGGATAAGCCGAACGTCGAGAGCATAGAGGGACTGTCGCCCGCCATCTCCATCGACCAGAAAACCACTTCCAAGAACCCGCGCTCCACCGTGGGCACCGTCACCGAAATCTACGACTATCTGCGTCTGCTCTACGCGCGGATAGGGGTGCCCCACTGCACCGTCTGCGGCAGGGAGATACGACGGCAGACCGTTGACCAGATCGTGGACAAGGTGCTCGCCTACGACGAGGGCGCCAAGATACAGATCCTCGCGCCCGTGGTGCGCGGCAGAAAGGGCGAGCACAAAAAGGTGATCGACAGCGCGCGCAAGTCGGGCTTTGTGCGGGTGCGCGTGGACGGGATCATCTATGACCTGTCGGAGAATATTCCCCTTGAGAAAAATAAAAAGCATACTATCGAGGTAGTCGTCGACCGTCTGGTCATCAAGCCGTCCATCGCCTCGCGCCTGACGGACAGCATAGAAACAGCCGCCAAGCTGGGCGGCGGTCTGGTAATGGTGAGCTTTGCGGGCGGCGAGGACGTGACCTTCTCGCAGCAGTACGCCTGCCCCGAGCACGGCGTGAGCATTGAGGATCTGACGCCGCGCATGTTCTCGTTCAATAATCCCTACGGCGCGTGTCCCAAGTGTACGGGTCTGGGCGTGTTCCTCAAAATTGACGAGGATAAAATCATTCCCGACCGCGACAAGAGCATTGCGCAGAACGGCGTCAAGGGCAGCGGCTGGGCGATGGAGGGCAGCCAGATCGCGGCGATGTATATGGAAGCCCTCGCGCGGCGCTACCGCTTCTCCTTGAACGAGCCGCTGAAAAATCTCTCCGACGAGGTCATCGACAAAATCCTCTACGGTACGGGCGACGAAAAACTGACGCTTCACCGCCGGTCCGCCTACGGCAGCGGCACCTATGAGCGCGCCTTTGAGGGTGTGATCACCAATCTGGAGCGCCGCTACCGCGAGACGAGCTCCAACTGGATCAAGGACGAGATCCGCACCTATATGTCGGAGATCCCCTGCGACAGCTGCAAGGGCGAACGCCTTTCGCGCGAGAGCCTCGCCGTCACCGTCGGCGGCATCAGTATTTCGGACTTCTGCAAGCTGTCGGTGGTGGACGCGCTGGCGTTCGTGCAGAACCTCTCGCTCAGCGAAAAGGAAGCGATCATCGGCGAGGAGATCATCAAGGAGATCATCGAGCGGCTGAACTTCCTCAAGAGCGTGGGACTGGGCTACCTCACCCTGTCGCGCTCCTCGGGAACCCTGTCGGGCGGCGAGAGCCAGCGCATCAGGCTCGCCACGCAGATCGGCAGCTCGCTCATGGGCGTGCTCTATATCCTCGACGAGCCGAGCATCGGTCTGCACCAGCGCGACAATGAAAAGCTGCTGGGCACCCTCAAGCGGCTGCGCGACCTCGGCAACACCGTCATTGTGGTGGAGCACGACGAGGAAACCATGTACGCCGCCGACTGGATCGTGGACGTGGGTCCCGGCGCGGGCATACACGGCGGCGAGATCGTCTGCACGGGAACAGTGGAGACAGTGAAGGCGTGCGAAAATTCCGTCACGGGGCAGTACCTCAGCGGCAGACGGGCAGTGCCCGTTCCCGCAAAGCGGCGCAGGGGCAACGGAAAATATCTGGAGATCCGCGGCGCGGCGGAGAATAACCTGAAAAACATCAATGTCAAAATCCCGCTGGGCGCGTTTGTCTGCGTGACGGGCGTGTCCGGCTCGGGCAAGAGCTCGCTCATCAACGAGGTGCTCTACAAGACCCTCGCGCGGGAGCTGAACCGCGCCAAAACCGTCTCGGGCAAGCATAAGGAGATAATCGGTCTGGAGAACCTGGACAAGGTCATAGAGATCAACCAGAGCCCCATCGGCAGAACGCCGCGCTCCAATCCCGCGACCTATACGGGCGTGTTCAATGACATCCGCGCGCTCTTTGCCGAAACGCAGGACGCGAAAATGCGCGGCTACGGACAGGGGCGGTTCTCGTTCAATGTCAAGGGCGGCAGGTGCGAGGCGTGTCAGGGCGACGGCATCATCAAAATAGAAATGCACTTCCTCTCGGACGTCTACGTTCCCTGCGAGGTCTGCAAGGGCAAGCGCTACAACCGCGAGACGCTTGAGGTGAAATACAAGGGCAAGTCCATTAACGACGTGCTTGAAATGAGCGTGGAGGAGGGCATGAACTTCTTCTCGAACATTCCCAAAATCCACCGCAAGCTCAAGACGCTCTTTGACGTGGGGCTGGGCTATGTGAAGCTGGGACAGCCTGCCACAACGCTCTCGGGCGGCGAGGCGCAGCGCGTGAAGCTTGCCACGGAACTGGCGAAGCGCAGCACGGGCAAGACGATTTATATTCTGGACGAGCCGACAACGGGGCTGCACATAGCGGACGTACACCGCCTGGTGGATGTGCTGCAGCTGTTGGTGGAGGGCGGCAACACCGTGGTGGTCATCGAGCACAACCTCGACCTCATCAAGACAGCCGACCACATCATCGACCTCGGTCCCGAGGGCGGCGACATGGGCGGCAGCATCATCGCGCAGGGTACCCCCGAACAGGTGGCGCAGAACAAGGACTCGTTCACGGGCATTTATTTAAAACCGCTTTTAAACAATTGAATACTCTCAATCGTTCATTCCCTCAAGCGCCACGGGCGCCTGAGGGTTTGTGGTTTCCACTGCTTTGAGCTTGCGCTGAATCTGGCGGGTGCGCACGCCTACGAGGGTGTCCAGATCCTTGTTTGCCTGGTCGAGCCTTTTCTGCGTGCTTTCCAGCACCTTGGCAAAGCTGTCAAATTCCTTCTTCACGCCGCCGAGTACCTGCCAGACCTCCGCGCTGCGCTTCTGCACCGCCAGCGTCTTAAAGCCCATCTGAATCGAGTTCAGCAGCGCCGCCATGGTGCTGGGACCCGCGATGTTGACCTTGTAGTCGCGCTGCAGCTGCTCCACCATGCCGCGGCTCACCACCTCGCTGTAAAGTCCCTCAAAGGGCAGGAACATAATGGCAAATTCCGTGGTGTTCGGCGGGTCGATGTATTTTTCGCTGATGTCCTTTGCCTCGCTGCGGATGGTCTGCATCAGCGCCTTGGCGCACGCTTCGGTGCGCGCCTTGTCGCCGCTGTCCATCGCGTCGCGCAGCGCCGCGTAGGTGTCTCCCGGAAATTTGGAGTCGATGGGCAGCCAGATAAAGCCGTCGTCCCGCGCGGGCAGCTTTACCGCGAACTCCACCACGTTCTTGGAGCCTTTTTTAGTCGCTACGTTTTCTCCGTACTGCTCGGGGGAGAGTATCTCGCGGAGGATGCTGCCCAGCTGGATCTCTCCGAGAATGCCGCGCGTCTTGACGTTGGAGAGGACCTTTTTCAGGTCGCCCACGCCCGTGGCGAGGTTCTGCATCTCGCCCAGTCCCTTATACACCTGCTCCAGCCGCTGGCTCACCAGCGAGAAGCTCTTGTTCATCTTATCCTCCAGCGACTTTTCCAGCCGCTCGTCAACGGTCTTGCGCATTTCATCCAGTCGGCTGTTGTTGTCTCTCTGCAGCGCGTCGAGCCGCTGCTCCATGCTGCCGCGCATGTCGGCGAGCTGCTTGTCAACGGTGCCGCGGATGTTCTCCAGCTGCTGTCCGTTTTGCAGGGTGAAGGTTTTCATCCGCTCCTCGTTCTGCCGCGCGAAGGCGTTCATCCTGTCCTCCAGACTGTTCAGCCGCTCGTACTGGCTGTTGGAGAAGCTGCGCTGGTTTTCCGCCAGCAGCTCGCCCATGTTCCGCACCGAGTTCTGCGTCTGCGCGGTCAGCTCCTGCCGCAGGCCGCTCTGCTGCGAGGCGAGCTCCTGCCTGACGGCGGTGAGGATTTCCTGCGTATTGCTTTGGTTGTTCTTTTTGAGTACGATAATCAGCGTCAGCACCGCTGCGGCACAGGCAATGGCGCTGAGAATCAGCGTGATGGCTTCCATACGGGTCACTCCTTACGGTTGTTGCTATTATGATACCATAAGGCTCGGCGGGCTGTCAATCAACCGCTGTCCCGTTTATCGCCCTATGCTTTTTCGCTGAACACGGTTTCCACCACCTTGCTGCAGCCCGCGGGGGAATAGAGGAAGCGGTCGATGTGCGGCGCGTCGGTGAAGTAGACGGGCGGCGCGGGGGCGGTCGGCTCGCCGAAGGTGTCGATGATAATGAGCTTGATTTTCATTTTGTCGGGGATAATGCTCTTGATGTAGACGCTCGCCTGCTGTCCCACGCGTACGCCCTCGCGGCTTTCGGCAAGTCCTGCGAGGTTGGGGGTCAGCTCCACAAAGGCGCCGTAGTTCTCCACGCTGCGCACGATGCCCGACACGGTTTCGCCTGCGGCAAAGCCTGCGGCGTTCTGCTCCCAGGTGCCGAGCAGCTCCTTATGGCTGAGGCATATCCTGCCGTTTTCAACGGAGCGCACCACCGCTTTGATGTCCATGCCGACGGAGAAGCGGTCGCGCGGATGGGCGATGCGCGAAACGGAGATGGCGTCGATGGGCATGAGCGCCGCCACGCCGCAGCCGATATCGGCAAACGCGCCGAAGGTTTCCAGATGGGTGACGCGCGCGTCGATGACGTCGCCGCGCCGCAGCCTGGCGATATAGTTATCCACGCACCGCTGCTGCGCGTCGGCGCGGGAGAGCAGGGCATAGGGCGCGCCGCTGCCGTCCTCCTCGATGGAGGTGACGGTGAAGCAGACAGGGCGGTTGACGCGCGAGATGACGGCGATGTCGCGCACGGAGCCGTCGCGCATACCGAGCGCGCCCTCCTCGCGCGGAATGACGCCGCGAATGCCGCCCAGCTCTACGCAGAGATTATGGGAGGCGTCGCACATGCCGGCGCGCGCTTCGAGAATGGTTCCCCTGAGAGACGCCTCTCTGAGCAGCCGCAGCGAGTGCGTTGCGGCGCGGTTCTCGGGTGTGTGTATCAGCTTTCCTTCGGGCAGATATTCTGACATTTTATGACCTCCGTTGTTGCTTTGATTCAGATAAGTCTATGACCGCTTCCGTAAAATTATACCCTCCATGGCATTTCTGTCATCCATGAGCGCCCAAGCGCTCAATTCATGACGCAGCGTGACGCTGCACTGCGCGCCAAGGGACTTGGATTGACAAGGTGCACAAAATGTGTTATACTGTGTGCGTGTGTTTTAGATGTGTGTTTTATAACTATCTTCGGCGGATTTGATTCGTCTGAAAGGATGAGGAGTATGAAATTCTATCGAAAAGCACTCATTTTGTTTTTATGTGCCGTTGCCTTCCTTTGGGCGGCTGTGTTTACAGCCTGCACCCATGAGGAGGCATCTTCCGGCAGCTCCGCCGCAGCGGACGGCGAGTCGGCGGTTCCCGAGGGGCTTGAGGATCTGGGCATCGACCCCAAGAGCGTGGGCGTTACCCCGAACATTATTCACGACAAGAAAAACGACCCCGGGTTCCAGCTGGAGGCGCCCAACGAGGGCGATACCATCGCCGTTATGCATACCTCCATGGGCAACATTACGATCCGCTTTTTCCCCGAGGAGGCGCCCAAGACCGTGACGAATTTCATCAACCTTGTCAAGACGGGAGCGTATAATAAAACCTCCTTTCATAAGGTTGTCGGCGATACGCTGATCCAGGGCGGCTACTGCGGCTACGATGAGAATAATCCCAACGGCGTCAGCTCGTTCGGCGCGCCCTTTGAGGACGAGTTCGGCGACTCGCTGCTCAATCTGCGCGGCGCGGTCGCTATGGCGAACAGCGCCAAGGATTCCAACGGCAGCCAGTTCCTCATCAATCAGACAACGCCCGAGGCGTTTAAAAAGAGCGGCGGCTGGCGCGCGCTGCAAGCAGCGTGGGTCGGCATTACCGACAAGCTCCGCGACTACAAGGATTCCGACTTGCTGCAGGCGTATGTGGACGAGAACGGCGACCGCTTCCTGAATCCCGCCGTCGTCCCCGGGAACGTGCAGCAGTTGTATAACGAATACGGCGGCAATCCCCTGTTTGACGGCATCTATAACGCCGCCGACCGAGGCTGCACCGTCTTTGCACAGGTGATTGACGGCATGGACGTTGTGGATAAAATCAATGCCGTCAAGGTGGACGACAACGGGGCGCCGCTCGAGAGCGTTGTCATTGAATCAATTGAAATCAGCGTCTACACCGCCAAAAAGGCGGCGTGACCAACGGAGTAAGCCTATGAGCGCATTACCTATCGTCGCCATCATGTACGACTTTGACCGCACCCTCTGCACCAGGGATATGCAGGACTACAGCTTTATTCCCAGCCTCGGCATGACCGAGAGCGAGTTCTGGGAGACCACCAACGAAATGTGGCAGCGCGAGCACATGGACTCCGTGCTCGCCTATATGTACGCCATGGTCAAGCTCTCCAAGGATAAGGGCATTCCGCTTCTGCGCGAAAAGCTGGTGTCCATGGGCAGGAACGTCGAGCTGTTCCGCGGTGTGGAGCAGTGGTTCGGCCGCCTGAACCGCTTCGGAAGTGAGAACGGTGTGCAGATAGAGCATTATGTCATCTCGTCCGGCATGAAGGAGATCATCGAGGGCACCTCCATCAGCCAAAGCTTCAAGAGCATTTTCGCCTGCGAGTTTCTCTACGATGAAAACGGCGGCGCCGTGTGGCCGAAAACCGACGTCAACTATACGAATAAAACCCAGTTCGTCTACCGCATCAATAAGGGCGTGCTCGATATCGCCAACGACCTCGACCTCAACCGCTCCATGCCCGAGGACAGCAAGCGTGTTCCGTTTACCAATATGATTTATATAGGCGACGGTCTGAGCGACGTGCCCTGCATGAAGATGATGAAGGCGTACGGCGGCTACTCCATCGCGGTCTATCAGAAGCGCGACAGCAAGGTGGAGGAGCTGCTGAAAAAGGACAGGGTCGATTTTATCTATCCCGCCGACTACCGCGAGGGAACGGGGCTTGACCTCACCGTGAAGAATATCATTCGCAAAATGGCGGTCTGCGACAGGCTCGAACGCGAGAACAGCCGTCAGCTCAGGGAAATAGTATAAAGAATCGAATAAAAAAATCAGCCGCAAGGAAATGATAGAATTGGGGCTGATTATTTAATTTTTGTTGCGTTTTCGCTCCGTTAGTGCTACAATGGGAGAGCGATAATACTATAACTATACATTCACTTTGTTAGGGAGGAATACCATGAAGAAAATGATCGGCTTGATGATGATATGCACCCTGCTGGCGGCTTCGTCCGCTGCGGGCGCTTCGGCGGCGACCGTACAGGGGGCGGTTGCGGACAGTCCGGAGTACGAGCTGCCCCTTATCTCCGAGGCGTCGCCTGCGGACAGCTGGGAAAAGCGCGACGATCATAAAATCTATTACTACGCCGACCCCGCCTATTTCAGCAGCTTTGGCAGCGTTTACGCCTTTGTTACCCCATACGGCGAGGAAGACGACTGGGGCGAGGGAAAATACAGGATGACCAACGAGGGCGACGGTGTGTGGTCGTATGATTTGGAGGCAAAAGGCTTTTCCGTGGACGATGACATGGACTATGTTGTGAGCTTCTGGTATGACTGGAACAGCGGCACCGATCAGCTGGCGCTCACAAGCGACTGTTTGGGTGATATGGCGCGTATCTACGCGCGAGAGATGATCGAGGAAACAGAGGAGGTCGTTTACCGCGCGGAGTGGCTCAGCCAGCGCGTTATTCTCGACGGCAAGCCGGGCGACCTAGACAACAACGGCGTTATGGACGTGCAGGACGTGACCTTCCTGCAGCGCTTTCTCTCGGAGTACACCGATGAATTCGGATTTCCGCTGATTGATCTGGAGGACAGCTATTCGTTCAACGTTTCCGATTTCAACGGGGACGGCAGCGTTAATGTGCTCGATGTGACCGATATGCAGCGCGTCATAGCGGAATTCGACATCGAAAAACAGTGAGAACCATGCAATATACATAGTGAGCAAAGTAAAAACGCCGCGCTCCGGCATAACCGGGGCGCGGCGCTTTTGGTTCTATTCGCAGTATCTTGCGGAGCCGAGCAGCTTCTTTTTAGCCGCCTTGAGATGGCGCGACACAGTGGAACTGTTCACCCCCAGCTCGGCGGCAATTTCCGTTTGCTTCCTGCCGTTGAGCCAGCATTCCAGGGCGCAGTACCGCTGCAAATCGGTCAGATCGACCTCCATCGCGCGCATGATGAAGGACGCCTTGCGGCGCAGCTCCTTGTTGTTGGAAGGGGTGTTTTCCCGCAATGAGGATGCGCGGTATTGAAAGGCGTCTTCGTTTGTTTCATCGAAGTGGAGAATAGGCATTACGCCACCCCTTTGCTTCGCGCCAGCAGATGGGCAGAGATTTTCAGACACTCGCTGCGAAGCCTGCGGTAGTATATGATCTTATCGTCAAGCTCTTTTCTGTTTGATTTTCCCTTGCCCTCGCGTTCCCGCTTTAACCGCGTGAGTACCTTCTCCAACTCCGCTGCGGTTGTTTCATATTCCTTTGACCATTCAATATAATTCATTTGCCGTTTGCTGTCCTTTCGTAATACTGTCGTTTTTTTATGGCGAGTGTGAGGTGGGGCTGACCTCACAGGAATTACTTCCTGATTCTATTATAACATAAAAATCCCCGAAAAGCAAACAAATGTTCGAATTATTAGAAATTTATAAATATTAAACAGTCAAAAACCCCGAAGGAGAGGGTGCCTTTGGGCAGATTGCATATAACAAAACGGAAAACCAACGCTCGTTGTCACTCCCTCAGTCAGCTTCGCTGACAGCGCCCTCTGAGAGGGAGCCGGTTTGCCTCCCTCCTTGAGGGAGGTGCCCGTTAGGGCAGAGGGAGTCGTTGCGCTCGCGCAACTAACGTTTGTTGGCAACTTAACCGTTAACTCCCGGCTTTAGACGCGGCGGTCGGCTGAGCCGACAATCAATCCGCGGTCGCGTGTCGCGACGCCCAATCCGCGCAAGCAACGTTTAGCAAAATCGTTACCGTGTGCTCCCGCGTTTAAACGCGGCGTTTGTCCGACGTTTTGTTAAACCGACTTCTCCATAGCCGCACTGACCGCAGCGGCACGCTGCCACTGACCGCCGGGGCACCCGGCCGCAC
>ONEN01000099.1 GCA_900316815.1 uncultured Eubacteriales bacterium
CGTTCTGACGCGGGAGTGAACGGTAAGGTTGCTGACAACGTTGGTTGCGCGGAGAAAGCGCCCTCGGCGCACGCGGCATTGTGGATTTTTGTTGCATATTCTTTAAAAAGCGTGTAAATCATCGGCATTCTTTATTGAAATTTATTCGGTTTTATGGTATGATAAGACGTATGCAGGGCGGTCGTCCGCCCCCCGGTTCAGGGTAAATGAAAGGAGCGAATATGGCTAAGGATATGTTAGACGCTATTTACGCCGCCGAGGAAGCCTGCAGGCAGCGTGAAAGCGAGGCAAAAGCAAAGGCGGAGCAATCCGTTGCCGCCGCGCGGAAAGAGGCGGAGGCGCTCATCGCGGCGCGCACCCGAAAGGCTGAAGAGGACGCGGAGGCGGCGCTTGCCGCCGCGCAGGCAAACAGCGAGGCGCGGCTGCGTCAGGCAAAGGCCGACGCGGAGGCGGAATGCCGCAAAATAGCGGCGGACGCGGCGAAAAAGCGCCCGTCGGTCGTGAAGCAGGCGGCAGAAGCAATACTAGGATAAACCGATAACCAAAAAGGTTGGTGATGCCCATTGGCAAAATGTAAAATGAAAACCGTGAGGATTATCGCCCTGCGGCAGGACAGAAAACGCCTGCTGGAGCATTTGCAGGACAGCGCGCTGGTGCAGATAGACGCCGCCGAAAAGTCGCGCAAGGGCTTTCGCCGCGTGAACATGACCTCGCAGATGCAGGTGTTCGAGCGCAACGTTGACCTGACGCAGCAGGCGCTGAAAATCCTCGACAACGCCAAGCCCGAGAAGGCGGGTATGCTCGCCTCGTTCAGGGGACGGCGTGAAATCGACCCCGATGAGCTGGGCGTTATCGCCTCCAACGCCAAAACGGTGATAGAGGCGTGCACGCGCATAACGGAGCTGGACAGGCGCTGCGCCGACAACAGCGCGGAGCAGGTGCGCATCAAAACCATGCTGGCGCAGCTGGAGAGCTGGCAGCAGCTGGACATTCCGCTCAACACCACGGGCACCCGGTCCACGGCGGTGTTCATCGGCTCGCTGCCCGACCAGTACACCGAGCAGCGGCTCAAGGAGGCGCTCGCCGCCGAGAATCCCAAGCTCGAATTTGAGACGGAGCTGCAGTACACCCGTCCGGGGCTGACAAACGTGGTGGTGTTCGCGCCGCAGAGCCAGCGGCAGATGGCGGAGGAAGCGCTGCGCGCGCTCGGCTTTGCGCGGCCGATGTCCCCCACCCACAAGATACCCAAGGAAAAGGCGGAGCGCCTGCGGCAGCAGAGCCGCCGTCTGACCGAGGAAACCAAGCAGGCGCAGGAGGAAATCGCCTCCTTCGCGGACATGCGCGACCAAATCAAGGTCACGCAGGACTATTTCCGCGTGCGCTGCGACAAATACAACGTCATTAACCACCTCGACCACTCGAAGCACGTCTTTGTCATCGAGGGCTATGTGCCCGAGGAGGACTGCGAGCGGCTGGAGGCGCTGTGCAACCGCGTGGCGACCTGCGCGGTGGAATTCGGCGAAGCGGGCGACGACGCGCCCGTCAAGCTCAAAAACAACAAATTCGCGGAGCCTGCGCAGGGTATCCTCACCATGTACGCCTCGCCGTGCAGGGAGGACGTCGACCCCACCCCGCTGCTGGCGTTCTTCTTCTATTTCTTCTTCGGCATGATGTTCTCGGACGCGGGCTACGGCGTGCTGATGGTGCTCGCGACGGGACTGATGATCAAGCTGTTCAAGCCCGACAAAAAAATGCGCAACAACCTCAAGCTGTTCCGGTACTGCGGCGTGTCCACCACCCTGTGGGGTCTGGTGTTCGGCAGTATCTTCGGCGACGCCCCCGCGGCGCTCTATAAGCTCTTCACGGGCACCGAGGTCGTGATGGCGCACTCGATTTCCAACATGGCCGACCCCACCCCCGCTATTCTGCCGTGGCCGATCATCGACCCGCAGAAGGACGCGCTGACCCTGATGATCATTTCCATCGCCTTCGGTCTGGTGCATATCCTCGTGGGCATGGGCTGCAAGTTCGTCGTCTGCTTCCGTCAGAAGGACTACGCGGGCGCGTTCTTTGACACGGGTCTGTGGATGCTCATGCTCGTCGGCTTCGGCGTGCTGGCGGCAGGCATGGTGCTCACCCCCGTTCTGATGACCGTGGGCGCGGTCATCGCCATCGCCTGCGCCGCGGGACTCATTCTCACGCAGGGCAGGAGCAAAAAGGGCTTCTTCGGCAAGCTCATCGGCGGCGTCGCCTCGCTCTACGGCATTACAAGCTACATCTCCGATCTGCTCAGCTACTCGCGTCTGCTGGCGCTCGGCCTGACGACGGGCGTTATGGCGCAGGTGTTCAACATGCTGGCGACCATGCTGGGCACCACGATACCCGGCTTTGTGTTTATGATCGTCATCTTCATTCTCGGCCACTTGATCAATATCGGCCTCAACGCGCTGGGCGCCTATGTGCACACCATGCGTCTGCAGTATGTTGAGATGTTCAGTAAATTTTATGAGGGCGGCGGAAAAGAGTTTCAGCCCTTCTCATTAAACAGTAAATATATCAAAATTCAGGAGGACAAATAATTATGAACGGAATCTTTTTAGCTATTTTAGGCGCGGCAATCGCAACGGTACTCGCAGGCATCGGCTCCGCTAAGGGCGTAGGCTCGGCGGCGCAGACCTCCATGGGCGTTCTCTCCGAGGACTCCTCCATGTTCGGTAAAATGCTGGTTCTCACCCTGCTGCCCGGCACACAGGGTCTGTACGGCTTCATCGTCGGCTTCCTTATCCTCGTCAGCAGCGGCGTGCTCAGCGGCGCTCCCAACGTGACCGCAGCGCAGGGCTTCGCCTACGCGGGCGCTTCTCTCGCCATCGGCTTCGGCGGCCTGTTCTCGGGCATCGCACAGGGCAAGGCGGCTGTTTCGGGCATCGCCATGACCGCCAAGGACGAGAAGAACTTCTCCAAGGGCATGGTTTCCGTTACCCTCGTTGAGATCTACGCGCTGCTCGCGTTCATCGTCTCCCTCCTCGTTGTTATCCAGGTTCCCAACTTTGCCGCGTAAGCACACGGACAATGACCGCATGACAAACGAAAGGAAGGTGAGTCTGCATGAACGGCAGTGACAGAATCCTCAGCCGCATTAAGACAGACTGCGACGAGAGCGTCAGAGCCATTGAGGAGCACGCCCGCCGCGAGCGCGACCGCATTATCGCCGACGCGCAGCACCGCGCGGACAAGCAGGCGGCGGCCGTCGCGGGACAGGCGGCGCAGCGCTGCGCGCAGACAGACGCGTCCTCGCAAAGCCGCGCCCTGCTGGAGCGGCGCAACGCCCTGCTCAGACAGCGCAGGCAGGAAATTGACAAAACCGTTGACGCCCTGGAGCAGTATCTGCTCGGGCTGAACGATTATGATTATTTTGAGGCGCTCTACCGCCTTGCCGCCCGGCTGCGCGGCAAAAGCGGCGAGGTGTGCCTGAATAAAAAGGACTTGGAAAGAAAGCCGGAGAACTTTGAAAAGCGGCTGGCTGCCGCGGGGCTGAAGGCTACCGTGAGCAAAAAGCCCGTTGCCATCAGGGGCGGCTTTATCCTCAAAAGCGGCGACGTGGAGGAGAACATGGCGTTCGACGCCATCATCAGCGCCGAGCGCGACAGAATTGAAGATTTCATCAATCAGAAGCTGTTCGCGCGGTAAGGGGGAGCTATGGCAGTATCATATGAATTTTCCATCGGCTCCGTCCGCGCCAGAGAAAACGCGCTCTTCACCAAAACCGACATGGAGCAGCTGCTCGGCTGCCAAACCACGGCGCAGCTGTGCCGGACCCTCAGCGACAAGGGCTACGGCGCCGCGGCGGACTTTGACGAAATGGTGGAGCGGCACGACGCGGCTGTGTGGAAATATCTGAAAAGCGTCGCCCCCGACTTCTCGATTTTTACCCCGTTCCTCATACAGAACGACGTACATAACTTCAAAATCGTGCTCAAGGGCACCATGTCCGCGCGCGATTACTACACCGCGCTGCTGCTTGAACCCTGCACGGTGGCGCACCGCGACATGATTTACGCGGTGGAGCACCGCAGCATGAGCGGCCTGCCCGCGTGGCTGCAGCAGCCCGCTGCCGCCGCCTACGACCTGCTCGCCCGGACGGGCGACGCCAGAGCGTCCGACGCGGTGCTCGACAAGGCGCTCATGCAGGAAATGCTGCGCGAGAGCGAGCAGCTCCGCTCGGCGTTCCTCCGGGAATACATCCGCACGCTGGTCTTTTACGCCAACATCAAAACCGCCCTGCGCGGCGCGCGCGCAGGCGCCGACAAGCACTACTTCAAAACCGCCATGCCGCGCATGGAGGGCTTTGACCGCGACAAAACCGCGCAGGCTGCCGCCAAGGGACACGACGCGCTGACAGGTCTGCTCGCCAAGAAATCCGACTACGGCTGCAGCAAGGCGATGGAGCGGTACAAGGAGTCTCCCTCCGCGTTCGAGAAATTCGTGGACGACAGGCTCATGACCCTCGCGCGGGAAAGCTGCAAGCGCGCCAGCGAGGGAGCGGAGCCGCTGCTCGGCTACTATCTGGGCGAGGAAGCGCAGAAAAAGACGCTGCACATCATCTACAGCGGCATCAAAACAGGCGCCGGAGCGGACGCCGTCAGAGAAAGGCTGCGTGAGATTTATGGCTAAAAATATCGCTGTGATCGGCGACGGCGAGAGCATCAAGGGCTTCTCCGCCGTCGGGCTTGACATCTACCCCTGCGAGGGGGACACGGACGCGGCGGCGCTGCTGCGGCGCGTTGCCGACAGTGACCGCTACGCCGTTATCTATCTGACCGAAACCGTGTATCACGCCGCCGAAAAGGCGCGGGCGCGCTACGCGGAGCGGCTGACCCCCGCCATCATCCCCATTCCGGGCGTGACGGGCAACAGGGGCACGGGCGTGCAGCGCCTGTCCTCCTTTGTGGAGAAGGCGGTCGGCTCCGATATCATCTTTAACGATTGAGGTGTACTATTTGAAACAAGGAATTATCACAAAGGTCGCGGGTCCTCTGGTCATCGCCGAGGGTATGCGCGACGCGAATATGTTCGACGTTGTGCGCGTCAGCTCGCAGCGTCTGATCGGTGAAATCATCGAGATGCACGGCGACCGTGCGTCCATTCAGGTATATGAGGAAACCTCGGGTCTCGGTCCCGGGGAAACCGTGGAATCCACGGGCGCGCCGCTGTCGGTCGAGCTGGGACCGGGCCTCATCGGCGCCATCTACGACGGCATCCAGCGCCCGCTCGACGAGATCATGAAGGTCGCGGGCACCAACCTCAAGCGCGGCGTCGACGTGCCGCCGCTCAATCACGCCAAGAAATGGCAGTTCACCCCCGTCGCCAAGGTCGGCGACAAGGTGAAGGCGGGCGACGTGCTGGGCACCGTACAGGAGACAGCCGCCGTGCTGCACAAGATTATGGTTCCCAACAAGATGGAGGGCACCGTCAAGAAAATCGCGGCGGGCGCCTTTACCCTTGACGACACGGTGGCGACCCTCTCCACCCAAAAGGGCGACGCCGCCGTTAAAATGGTCACCGCATGGCCTGTCCGCGTGGGCAGACCCTACAGGAAAAAGCTCTCTCCCGACATTCTGCTCACCACGGGTCAGCGCCCCATCGACACCCTCTTCCCCCTCGCCAAGGGCGGCGTGGCGGCGGTTCCGGGTCCCTTCGGCTCGGGCAAGACCGTCGTGCAGCACCAGCTGGCAAAGTGGGCGGCGGCGGACATCATCGTCTACATCGGCTGCGGCGAGCGCGGCAACGAGATGACCGACGTGCTCAACGAGTTCCCCGAGCTGAAGGACCCGCGCACGGGCAACTCCCTGATGGAGCGCACCGTGCTGATTGCCAACACCTCCGACATGCCCGTTGCGGCGCGCGAGGCGTCCATCTACACGGGCATCACCATCGCCGAGTACTTCCGCGACATGGGCTACACCGTGGCGCTGATGGCGGACTCCACCTCACGCTGGGCGGAGGCGCTGCGCGAGATGTCGGGACGTCTGGAGGAAATGCCCGGTGAAGAGGGCTATCCCGCCTATCTGGGCAGCCGTCTGGCGCAGTTCTACGAGAGAGCCGGCCGCGTGCTGGTCAACGGCACCGAAGAAACCGAGGGAGCGCTGTCGGTCATCGGCGCGGTATCCCCTCCGGGCGGCCATATTTCCGAGCCTGTTTCGCAGGCGACGCTGCGCATCGTCAAGGTGTTCTGGGGACTGGACGCCAATCTGGCCTACAAGCGCCACTTCCCCGCCATCAACTGGCTGACCTCCTACTCCCTCTACACCGACCAGCTGCAAAAGTGGTACGCGCAGAACGCCGCGCCCGATTTCATGCAGCTGCGCGGCAGGCTGATGGCGCTGCTGCAGGACGAGAGCGAGCTGCAGGAGATCGTGAACCTTGTCGGTATGGACGCGCTCTCCGCGCCCGACCGCCTCAAGCTCGAGAGCGCCCGCTCCGTGCGCGAGGACTACCTGCACCAGAACGCCTTCGACCCCACCGACACCTACACCTCGTCGCCCAAGCAGGTGTTGACGACAAGGCGCTTGCCGCGCTGCGCAGCGGCGCCGACATTGAGCTGCTGGTCAATATTCCCGTGCGCGAGCGCATAGGACGTTTTAAATATGAGCCTGAGGATAAGATCCAGGCGGAATTCGATTCGATTGAAGCGCAGCTTGACGCGGAAATCAGCGACGTATTGAAAAGGAGTGATGACTGATGCCAAAGGAATACCGTACCATTCGAGAGGTGGCAGGTCCTCTGATGATGATCAGCGACGTTGAGGACGTCAAGTACGACGAGCTGGGCGAGATAGAGCTGCCCAACGGCGAGACGCGCCGCTGCAAGGTGCTCGAGGTCAACGGCACCAACGCGCTGGTGCAGCTGTTTGAGTCCGCCGCGGGCATCAACCTCGCGGGCTCCAAGGTGCGCTTTCTGGGTCGCTCCATGGAGCTGCCCGTATCGCCCGACATGCTCTCGCGCGTGTTCGACGGTCTGGGCAATCCCATCGACGACGGCCCCGCGCTGATCCCCGAAAAGCGCCTCGACGTCAACGGCACGCCCATGAACCCCGCGGCGCGCAACTATCCGCAGGAGTTCATCCAGACGGGCGTCTCCGCCATCGACGGCCTGAACACGCTGGTAAGAGGACAGAAGCTCCCCATCTTCTCCGCCTCCGGTCTGCCCCACGCGCAGCTGGCGGCGCAGATAGCCCGTCAGGCGACGGTGCGCGGCAAGAACGAGCAGTTCGCCGTTGTGTTCGCCGCCATGGGCATCACCTTTGAGGAGTCCGACCGCACCGTCATGTTCGTCAACCTCGCCAACGACCCCGCCATCGAGCGTATCGCCACCCCCAAAATGGCGCTGACCGCTGCGGAGTATCTGGCGTTTGACCTCGGTATGCACGTGCTGGTCATCATGACCGACATCACCAACTACGCCGACGCCCTGCGCGAGGTATCCGCCGCGCGCAAGGAGGTTCCCGGCAGACGCGGCTATCCCGGCTACATGTACACCGACCTTGCCACCCTCTATGAAAGAGCGGGCAGACTGCGCGGCAAGGACGGCTCCATTACGCTGATCCCCATTCTCACCATGCCCGAGGACGACAAGACCCACCCCATTCCCGACCTCACGGGCTACATCACCGAGGGACAGATCATCCTCAGCCGCGAGCTGTACCGCAAGGGCGTAACGCCGCCCATCGACGTGCTGCCCTCGCTGTCACGACTCAAGGACAAGGGCATAGGACCCGGCAGGACCCGAAAGGACCACGCCGCCACCATGAACCAGCTCTTTGCGGCATACGCGCGCGGCAAGGACGCCCGCGAGCTGATGGTCATTCTGGGCGAGGCGGCGCTGACGGAAATGGACAAGAAGTACGCCGAATTTGCCGAAGCGTTTGAAAAGCAGTATGTTTCGCAGGGCTACAACGCCAACCGCTCCATCGAGGAGACCCTCGACATCGGCTGGCAGCTGCTCGCCATCCTCCCGCGCTCCGAGCTGAAACGTATTAAGGACGACATGCTGGACGAGTTCTATCCGGGCGAGAAGTAATGGCGCAGCCAATCATGGCGCAGCCAATTCATGTTGCAGCGCAACAATTCAGTCGTGTGCCACGACGGTCAGTCCGCCTTTGGCACCATCGGTGCAAAAGGAAGCAGCGGACAAACGGCGGGTCGAAGCCGTTATTTCAGGAATGAATTGTCCCTGCGGGACATGAATTGTACTGCGTACATGAATAGCACTGCGTGCATGAATTGTACTGCGTACATGAATGATACTGCGTACATGAATAGCACTGCGTGCATGAATTGTACTTCGTACATGAATGGTACTGCGTACATGAATAGCACTGCGTGCATGAATTGTCCCTGCGGGACATGAAATCGGAACGGGAACCTGTGCATTTTGAGGTATATATAATATGGCAGTAATGAATGTTAACCCCACGCGTATGCAGCTGAGCAAGCTGAAAAAGCAGCTTGTCACCGCCGTGAGGGGACATAAAATGTTAAAGGACAAGCGCGACGAGCTGATGCGCCGCTTTCTGGAGCTGGTGCGTCAGACGCGCGAGCTGCGCGACAAGGTGGAGCGCGAGCTGGAGCTGTGCAGCGACCACTTTGTGAACGCGTCCGCCGTGATGAGCCGGCAGGCGCTGGACGGCGCGCTGCTCTCACCCAAGCAGCAAATCAACGTGGAGGTCGGCTCCCGGAACGTGATGAGCGTGGAGATTCCGCAGTTCTCCGCCGAAACGCGCACCCCCGGCAAGGGCGATATCTTCCCCTACGGCTTTGCGTTCACCTCCTTTGAGCTGGACGACGCGGTGTCGGCGCTCAACCGGGTGCTGCCCGACCTGATTTTGTTGGCGCAGTACGAAAAGAGCTGCGAGCTGATGTCTGCGGAAATCGAAAAGACGCGCCGCCGCGTCAACTCGCTGGAGCATGTGATGATTCCGCGCTATCAGGAGACCATCAAGTTCATCTCCATGAAGCTGGAGGAAAACGACAGAAGCAGCCGCACGCGGCTGATGAAGGTCAAGGATATGCTCCTCGACAAAGCCCACGGCTACTCGGCAAAACAGAATCAGACATAAAGTGAAGGGAGAAACCGCAGCCGGTTTCTCCCCTTTGTTTTTCTTATTATAATTAATCAAAGTCGGTGACGTCGCCCTTGAAGATGCGTCTCTCCCACTCGTTGGCGGTCGGGTTCTCAACGGTCTTGCCGTCGGAAACGTACGAACGGACGATACTTCTGATGCCCGTGATCTCGCCCGCCGTTACGGCGACGGCAAGCTTCTTTTTCTCACCGTTGTCCACGGAGATCTTCTCGGCGTTGCCGAAGCTGTAGATCAGGCTGCCGATGTCGTAGGTCTTGAACTCCTCCGTCTTGATCGGCATGATAATGTTGTCGGCGTTGTACGCTACCACAAGGATTTCCACATCCGTCACGGTTTTTCCCGTGGTGTTCTCGATTTCAAAGGTGAGCGCGTCCTTGCCGTACTTGCCCGCGGTCTCAAAGTAGTCCTTTTCCAGCTCCTTCTTCGTAACGCGTACGCCGAAGCTGTCGTTGCTCTCGATGTCTCTGAGCTTGTCGACGTCTACGACCTTCCCGCTGCTGCCGCCGATCTCCTTGGTGTCCACGCTTCTGCCGTCCATGGTTTCCACATAGTAGGACTTGTCCACGTCGGTTTGGGAGGTGTTTTTAAACTTCTGCTCCTTGCCGTCCCACTTGATATCTCTGGTCTGGTAATGGTCGTCGGTGAAGATGATATACTCCACGCCGTTGGGCAGATCGTAGGAATAGGTGTTGTCCTCTCCCCTGACCTCCGTCATCTCGCTGCCCGGCCACGCGACCATCTTATCGTTCTCCTGCGACCAGTAGTAAACATACATCCTGCCGCTGTTCCACTGCGTATCCTTGAAAATGACCGTGTTGGCAGACAGCGACGGCTCGTCGTCCGTCTTGGACGATGCAGCCTTTGACTCCTCCGCCTTTGAATCGTCGTCGATTGAAATACCCGACTGCGGATTCATGTCGACGCCCGCCGACGTTTGGTAACCCTCTAAGGACGACTGCGGCGCCTGTCCGCACGCGGCAAGGGAGACTGCCATAGCAGCCGCCAAAACAAATGTGACTATTTTTTTCATTGGTTATCTCCTCCAAAAAAAGTTTTTAATAATTATCATTTTACCCTCTCATTATAGCACTTCCGGAGGAAAAGTCAACACGCACCCAAAAGGATAAAAAATTTTTTACCGCCTGTATGCAAAAAATTGCCTATACCTATGCAATTTTCCGAAAAAATCGGGGTATGGTGAAAGGAGCTGAATCACAATGGAATGTGAAAGACCCAAATTCATGTATATCTACCTCGATAACGAGGAGACCCTGAACCTGCTCTCCGATGAGGACAGGGGCAGGCTGCTCAGCCTGCTCATCCGCTTTGCCAAGGGCGAGGACATACCCGAAATCAAAGACAACCTGCCGCTTGCCATCCTGTTCTCGGTGATGTCGCGGCAGATAGAGCGCGACTTTGCCGCCTATGAACAGAAGTGTATCCGCAACCGCGAGAACGCCAAAAAGGGGGGCGCACCCTCCGGCAACCGAAACGCATGCAAGAACCCCAAAACAACCGAAAACAACCGAACGGTTGTTTTAACAACCCAAAACAACCGAACGGTTGAAAAAACAACCGAAACAACCGAAGAAGAAGAAAAAGAAAAAGAAGAATACAAAGAAGAAGAAAAGGAAGAAGAAAAAGAAAAGGAAGATACAGCGCCTGCGGCGGACGCTGCCGCTGTCATCTCTCTTTTTCATCAACATTGTCCCTCTCTGCCAAGGGTGAGGGAATCCAAACGACGTAATAAGCTGATAGCAAAGGCGGAGGTCTGTCTGAACGGAACAGACTTTGAGAGTTATTTCAGGCAAGTGGGCGAATCGGACTTTTTGTCGGGACGGTCGGGAAAATGGGGCGGCTGCACCTTTGACTGGCTGCTGAATCCCGAAACGATAGAAGCGGTGCTCGACGGCGCCTACGACGACCGCAGCGCCGCCCTCCCGGCAGGGTACACGCCAAGCTGCTCCTATGACATAAAGGAGCTGGAGAAAATTGATACGCTGGATTTTATGGAGGGGTAAAGAACAAAGACCGCCTCCCGAACCCGTCTTTTCATGTCTCGAAGAGACAATTCATGACCGCAGGTCAATTCATGGCGCAGCCAATTCATGACCGCAGGTCAATTCATTCCTGAATGAGAGGTTTCCTAAATGTGCAACGGTGCAATTATTGCCAAATGTTGAGCACAGGAATGAATAGCACCCGGGGCGCATGAATTGCTGCCTGCGCAGCATGAATTTACTTCGTAATGAATTGTGCCTGCGGCACATGAAGAAAGGCTGTCTCCGAGGGGAGGCAGCCTTTCTGTTTATTAGTATACCTTATTACACGTTGAACACGAACTTGCCGTCCTTATAATCGCAGGTGACCTTGGCGTTTTCGGTGATTTCGCCGTCGAGGAGCTTTTCGCTGAGGGCGTCCTCGATTTCGCTCTGGATCGCGCGGCGGAGCGGCCTTGCGCCGTAGCTGTCGTCAAAGCCCTTGTCCGCGACGGCGGTCACGGCGGCGTCGGTGAAGGTGATGCCGATGTTCATCGCCGCGAGGCGCTGCGCCAGGGTTTGGAGCATTTTGCCCGCGATCTGCTTGATCTCGTCCTGCGTGAGCTTGTTGAACACGATGATGTCGTCCACGCGGTTGAGGAACTCGGGACGGAACACCTTTTTCAGCTCGCCCGTTACCAGCGAGCGGATGTCCGCCTGCTTCTGCTCGCCGCTCTCCTGCGCGAAGCCCAGCGACTTCTGCTTGTCGGTGATCTGCCTCGCGCCGACGTTGGAGGTCATGATGATGACCGTGTTCTTGAAGTCCACGGTTCTGCCCTGGCTGTCGGTGAGTCTGCCGTCCTCCAGAATCTGGAGCAGCATGTTGAACACATCGGGGTGCGCCTTTTCGATTTCGTCGAAGAGCACCACCGAGTAGGGCTTTCTGCGCACCTTCTCGGTCAGCTGTCCGCCCTCGTCAAAGCCGACGTAGCCGGGCGGCGAGCCGATGAGCTTGGACACCGTGTGCTTCTCCATATATTCGGACATATCAAGGCGGAGCATGGCGTTTTCGTCGCCGAACATCGCCTGCGCCAGCGCCTTGCACAGCTCGGTCTTGCCCACGCCCGTGGGGCCGAGGAAGATGAACGAGCCGACGGGGCGCTTGGGGTCCTTGAGCCCCACTCTGCCGCGGCGGATCGCCTTGGCAATGGCGCTGACCGCCTCGTTCTGACCGACGACGCGCTCGTGCAGCACCTGCTCCATGTTCAGCAGCCGCTCGCTCTCCTCCTTGGTGAGCTGCACCACGGGAATGCCCGTCCAGTCGGACACGATCCGCGCGATGGTCTCGGCGTCTACCTCTCCGCAGCTGTCGCCGCGGCGCTCCTGCCACTTCTTTTTCGCCTCGTCCAGCCGCGCCTGCACCGCCTTCTGCTCGTCGCGCAGCTTTGCCGCGCGTTCAAAATCCTGCTCGTTGACGGCGCTTGCCTTTTCGTTTTCAAGCGCCTTGACCTTATCCTCGAGCTCCTTTACGTTGTCGGGAGAGGTCATGGCGGCAAGGCGCACCTTGGACGCGCCCTCGTCGATCAGGTCGATAGCCTTGTCGGGCAGATAGCGGTCGGCGATATATCGGGAGCTCAGCTTGACCGCAGCCTCGATCGCCTCGTCGGTGATCTTCACCTTGTGATGCGCTTCGTAGCTGTCGCGCAGACCTTTGAGGATCTCCACCGCCTGCTCCTGCGTGGGCTCGCCGATCTTTACTGGCTGGAAGCGGCGTTCCAGCGCGGCGTCCTTTTCGATATATTTTCTGTATTCGTTGAGCGTAGTGGCGCCGATGACCTGAAAATCGCCGCGCGCCAACGACGGCTTCAAAATATTAGCCGCGTCCGCACTGCCCTCTGCCGCGCCCGCGCCGATGATGGTGTGCAGCTCGTCGATGAACAAAATCGTGTTGCCGGACTGCTTTACCTCGTCGATCGCCGCCTTGATGCGCTCCTCAAAGTCGCCGCGGTATTTCGCGCCCGCCACCATGCCGGTGAGGTCAAGAGCGACGACGCGCTTGTCACGGAGAATTTCGGGAACATTGCCCTTGGAGATCTCCAGCGCCAAGCCCTCCGCGACGGCGGTTTTGCCGACGCCGGGCTCGCCGATCAGCACGGGATTGTTTTTAGTGCGGCGTGAAAGTATCTGAATGACCCTTTCGATCTCCTTTTCTCTGCCGATGACCGGGTCGATCTCGCCGTTTTTGGCTGCCTTGGTGAGGTCTCTGCCGAATTTGTCAAGCGCCGAGCCACCCTCCTGAGCGCCGTCCGGCTGTTCAAAGCCGCCGTGCTCGGGGCTGAATCCGCCCTGCTGCGGGCTGCCTCCCAAGCTGTTGCGCAGCGCGTTGACCACAGAGTCGACGCTGACACCCGCTTCATTGAGGAAGCTGACGGCGTAGCTGTCGCTCTCGGAAAGCAGCGCGATCAAAAGGTGCTCGGTGCCGACATAGCTGCTGCCGAATCTGGCGGAAGCCGCCACCGCAGAGCGCAGTACGCGCTTGGTGCGGGGCGTGAAGTCGTCGGTTGGGTGAGCGCGGTATACGCCATGCCCGAACCCTCCTTGAGCAAGCCGAGCAGGATGTGTTCGGTGCCGACATAGTTGTGGCCGAACCTCTCTGCCGACTGCACGGCAAGGTTGAGCGCGTTGTTTGCTTTTTCTGTAAATCCCTGGAATTTGAACATATTCATATACCCCCTCTTTTTGGTGAATAGTTAATGGTGAATGGTTAAGGGTCGCTTCGCTCTGATTTGTATTGGTGCGGGTATAGGTAAAAGCGTTGCTCTCGCTGTCATTTCGAGCGGTGCCGAAGGCAAAACCGCGCAGCGGTTTAGTTTAGAAATCCCCCTCGGCAGTGCGCAGCGGTGGAGACTTCGCTTGTGAGCGACCTCCGGTTCATCGCCGAAGGGGATTTCTCCACGCGTTCCGCTTCGCTCCACTTGGTCGAAATAACAGGTTCACTCAACTCTCAACTCAAACCAATTCTTTTTGAATAAGCCTTGCCCTTTCAATATCTCTTTCCTGCGGAGAGAGCGCCTTGCCGGCGTTGACGGACAGGGTGGCGGGCTCTACGGCGGTCATCAGAGCGTCGACGGTCTCAACACCGACGTCCTTGATCTCACCGGCGACGACGCCCAGCCGCACGTTGGAGAGCAGCTTTAGCGCTTCATCATGCGAAATGACCTTGGCGAATTTGAGGATTCCGAGGCTTCGCGAGATGGTGTCCCTGACGTCGATGCTCCTGCAAAGACGTTCGCGCGCCTGCTCCTCCTGAGCGACAAGCTGAGTGGTTATGTTTTTCAGGTTTTCGATAGCCGCCTGCTCCGAAATGCCCAGCGTAACCTGATTTGATAGCTGGTAGAGCGCGCCCTTTGGCTCAGTTCCCTCACCGTGGGCGCCGCGGATGGTCAGACCGAGCTTTGAGAGAGTGCCGGCTATGCGGCTTACGGCGCGGCTTTTTTCAAGCGCGGGCAGGTGCAGCATGACCGACGCGCGCATTCCGGTGCCGAGATTGGTGGGGCATTGGGTCAGATAGCCCAGCTTTTCGTCAAAGGCAAAGTCCAGCCGCTCGTCGAGCAAGGTGTCGAGCTTGTCGGCGGTATCGTACGCTTCCTCGAGCGAAAAGCCCTTGGTGATGACCTGAAGGCGGATGTGA
>ONEN01000206.1 GCA_900316815.1 uncultured Eubacteriales bacterium
GGACAGTACGCGAATCAGATGTTTGCAATAAACAAAACTTCCGTTCCCGCGATTTATGTCGCGCCGTTATACCGAGTTTTCCCATAAGCCGATTTCTCCAAAGGCGCGCCGGATAAAACGTCACGTTTTCGCTTCCTGCCGCGTGGCGGCTATCCTAATACCAATTTAGCGGTGTCTACGCTTTCCTTTGCGTCGCGGCAGTAGTAGTCCGCGCCTATCTTCATGGCGTAATCCTTGGTGAGCACCGCGCCGCCGACAAATACAACGCATTTGCTGCTTCCGTCGGGGTTTTGGAGTTCGGGTGTTGCGCGGACGAGCTTTATGGTATCCTCCATGCTCTTGAGCGTGGTGGTCATCAGCGCCGAAAGACCTATCATCTTGATGTTCTGTTCAACGGCGGTGTCGACAATAAGCTGAGGGTCGACGTCTCTGCCCAAATCGACTACGGTATAGCCGTAGTTATCGAGCAGTACCTTTACTATGTTCTTGCCAATGTCGTGAATGTCGCCCTTGACCGTGGCGAGGATTATTTTGCCCTTGCTTACCTGTTCGCCGCCCGACTTGCTGAGGTGCTGTTTGATAACGTCAAAGCACGCCTGAGCGGTGTTGGCGCTCTGAATGAGCTGCGGCAGGAATATCTTGTTCTTTTCAAAATCCTCGCCCACCTTGTCGAGCGCGGGGATAAGCGTGTTGTTTACGATATCCATTGGGTCTTTTTCGGCGAGCATACGCTCGGTAGCCGCCGCACCCTCGTTTTTCAGTCCGCTGTAAACCGCGGCTTCAACGCTCATAGCATCCTGCCGTGTTTGGGGCTTTGGAGAGGGAGCTGCAGTGTTGTAGCTCTCGATAAACTCAACCGAGTTTTTGTCGATACCCGAAAGCACCCTGTAGGCGCGCACCGCGCCCGTCATCGCGTCAATGTTGGGGTTGATGATAGGAAGATCAAGCCCTTCTTCAAGCGCCATTGTCAGGAAGGTGCTGTTTACAAGCTCGCGGTTCGGCAGTCCGAACGAAATATTTGAAACGCCCAGGCAGGTTTTGCAGCCCAGCTCGGTTTTTACGCGGTGAAGCGCCTTAAGAGTCTCGCGGCAGGCGTCCTGTTCGGCTGAAACCGTCAGAGTAAGGCAGTCGATATAAACGTCGTGCCTGTCGATTCCCAGTGCCTCGGC
This sequence comes from uncultured Eubacteriales bacterium, assembly GCA_900316815.1. Lineage (GTDB taxonomy): Bacteria > Bacillota > Clostridia > Oscillospirales > Acutalibacteraceae > Ruminococcoides. The sequence continues at coordinate 1,170 of ONEN01000206.1, forward strand.
GCGGCTGACAATGCGCTTTGCGATTTCAAACCTGCCCTCGGCGGTTTTGGGTATTCCGCCCTCGTCAAGGGTAAGGCCTACTACGGAAGCACCGTACTTTTTAACAAGGGGCAGAACCGAAGAAAGGCTCTTTTCCTCGCCGTTTACCGAGTTTACGATAGGCTTGCCGTTGTAGCAGCGAAGCCCCGCTTCAAGCACGTCGGGTTTGGTGGAATCTATCTGGAGAGGCGCGTCGCAAACGCTCTGAATAGGCTTTATAACGCGCGTCATCATCTGTTTTTCGTCAATTTCGGGGTGGCCGACATTGACGTCGAGAAGCTCCGCTCCTCCGCCGATTTGGGAAAGCGCCTGAGATAGAATGTAGTCTATGTTGTTGTCGACAAGCGCCTGCTTGAACAGCTTTTTGCCCGTGGGGTTGATGCGCTCGCCGATAATGCGCGGACCGTTTATCTCAACGACGGTGCTGGCGCTGCATACAGCTGTGCCGCAGGTTTTGGGGCAGGGCTGATATTTTTCACCGCTGAGCATTTTGTTCAGCTCGCGGATATAATCGGGGTTTGTTCCGCAGCAGCCGCCCGCAAGCTTTACGCCGTAGGGCAAAAGTTCCCTGACGCACTCGGCAAAGCGCCCGGGCATAATGCTGTATTCGTTGCTGTTTGGGTCGGGCAGACCTGCGTTCGCCTTGGCTATCAGCGGCAGGTCGGTGTAGCGCGACATCTCGGAAATAACGGGGCCGAGCTCATCGGGACCGAGCGAGCAGTTAACGCCCAGCGCGTCAACGCCGAGCCCTGTAAGTGTAAGAGCCGCCGAAGCGGGGGAAACACCCGTAAAGGTTCTTCCGTTGCGCTCAAAGGTCATGCTTGCGAAAACAGGCTTGTCGCTGTTCTCCTTAGCCGCAAGCACCGCCGCCTTCAGTTCGCAGAGGTCAGTCATTGTTTCAAAAAAGATTATGTCGGCGCCGCTGCCAGCCAAAATCTGCTGTTTAAAGTATTCGTAAGCTTCCTCAAAGCGCAGCGAGCCCGCCGGCTCAAGCAGCATTCCTATGGGGCCTATGTCAAGGGCAGTCAGCGCGTTTGTGCCCTCGCAGGCTTTTTTGGCTGTTTTTACGCCCGCGCCGATGATTTCCTCAACCGAGTAACCGCTCTCGGCGAGCTTGTAGGCGTTTGCGCCGAAGGTATTTGTGCATACAATATTCGAGCCTGCCTCGATATACGCCCTGTGAAAGGACTCAATAAGCTCGGGCTGAGTGATGTTCAGGGTTTCGGGGCAGTGGTCATACTTTGCGCCGCTTTTCTGGATAAGCGTGCCCGTTGCGCCGTCAAGCAGTATGAATTCTTTTTGAAAAAGCTGTTTAATATCCACAGTGGTCACCGTTCTTTCTGTATCGGCAGGTTTCGCGCAGATTGCAAACCGCGCAGCCGCGCCGTTTTTTCTCTATGGGCTTGTCGGAAATTCCCGCTATCGCCGTGACGGATTTGGCTGGAATCAGCAGGCAGCTTTCGCTTGCGCTGAGCCCTATCTTCCTCGGCGCGTCAAGAATCCGCAGGAAGGTTTTTTGCAGCTCAATGGGATAATCGCCGTAGCCCGGGCTGAACCGAAAGGTCAAAAAGCTCTGCGGAAAAAGCCCGGCGATAAGCGCGTCAACCTGACGGCACACCTGCTCTATCGCGGCGCTTGCCATGCTGTCGAGCACAACGGCGCTCGCCATGTCGCTT
>ONEN01000092.1 GCA_900316815.1 uncultured Eubacteriales bacterium
GACGCCGACATCGTGCTCTTTCTTTACCGCGACGGCTACTACGACAAGAACGGCGAGGACGACGCCGGTGCGCCTGCGGTGGATGTCAATTCGGGCGAGTGTATCGTCGCCAAGAACCGTCACGGTGAGATGAGCACCGTCAAGCTGCACTGGCAGGGCGAGTTCATGCGCTTCACCAATGTGGAGACGCGCTATGGTTGATAAGGTACTGCGCACCGCCGACCGCTGTCATATGCTGCCGACGGGCGGCAGCGTGGTGGTCGCGCTGTCGGGCGGCGCCGATTCCGCGGCGCTGCTGCATGTTTTAATTTCCATAAATGAAAAATACAATCTCACGGTTTCCGCCGCCCACCTCAACCATATGCTGCGGGGCGAGGAGGCGGAGCGGGACGAGCAGTTCTGCAAAATTCTCTGTGAGAAATATCATATTCCGTTTTACGTCAGGCGGCGCGACGTCAGGGCGCTGTCTGCCGCACGCAAAATCAGCGAGGAGCTGTGCGGGCGCGAGGAGCGCTACCGCTTCTTCGACGAGCTGTCCGAAAAGCTGCACGCGCGGATCGCCACGGCGCACACCGCGAGCGACAACGCGGAAACGCTGCTGTTCAACCTGACGCGCGGCGCATCCGTTGCGGGCGCAGCGGGCATTCCGCCCGTCCGGCTGCCGTACATCCGACCGCTGATCGCCTGCACGCGCGCGGAAATCGAGCGCTACTGCGGCGAAAACGGGCTGTCTTATGTCACCGACAGCTCCAATCTCAGCGACGACTACACGCGCAACAAGATCCGCCACCACGTTGTTCCCGTGCTGCGGGAGCTGAATCCCCGCTTTGAGGAGGCGGCGCTGCGGTTCTGCGAGAGCGCGGCGAACGCGCAGGCGTATATCGAGGAATCCGCTTCCGACGTGCTGTCGCTCGCGCGTGAGGAGGGAGGCTACAGCGCCGCTGTTCTGCTTCATGCGGCGCCTGCCGTGCTGAACGAGGCGCTGGCGGCGCTCTGCCGTGAGCAGGCGGACTTCTCCGCGGAGCAGCGCCACCTTGACCTGCTGCGCCGTATTCTTGAAAGGGGCGGCGCGGTCGATTTGGGACGCTGCGCGGCTGTCTGCAAGCAGGGGCTGCTGCGCTTTGCGGCGGACGAGGCGCTGCCGTCGCTGACGGAGGTGCCGCTGGACAGCGCGGTTTCCTTTACATACGGCGGAAGGCGGATCACCGCTTCCGTCGATAATTCAAAAAATGAATTAAACGACCTTGTTTTTCGCAACAGACGGAGCGGCGACCGCTTTACCTTCGGAAAGCGCGGGCTGTCCAAGCCGCTGCGAAAGGCGCTGAACGAGAAAAAAATCCCCTCCGAGCGGCGCGACTCGCTGGTGCTGCTGTGTCTGGACGGCACGGTGCTCTGGTGCGAGGGGCTCGGCTTTTCCCGGCAGGGCGAAGCCCTCGCCGCTTCGGCGGGCTTGGCCATACAGATATCCATAATTCATACCGAAAAGGGGCGTAAAGATGCATAAGGACGTTGAAAGCATTTTGATTTCACAGGAAAAACTTGAAAATACCGTGAAGTCTCTTGCAAAACAGATCGAAAAAGATTATAATGGCAAGGAGTTCATCATGGTAGGACTGCTGAAGGGCAGCATTGTCTTTATGGCGGAGCTGATGACGAAAATCAACCTCGATTTTACCATCGACTTTATGGTTGCCTCCAGCTACGGCGGCGGCACCGAAAGCTCGGGCAAGGTGAAAATCGTCAAGGATCTGTCTATATCCCCCAAGGATAAGGACATACTGATTGTGGAGGATATCGTCGATTCCGGCAACACCCTCAACTTTGTTATCAACCACCTTGTGTCGCAGGGCGCCGCGAGCGTCAGGGTCTGCACCCTGTGCGACAAGCCCTCCCGCCGCAGGGTCCCGCTCACGCCCGACTACTGCGGCGCCGAGATTCCCGACGAGTTCATTGTCGGCTACGGTCTGGATTATGATGAAAAATACCGCAATTTGCCGTATATCGGTATTTTGAAGCGGTCGGTATATGAATAAGAAAACCGCGCATACCCTAATTAACTGAATGGTTTGCACGCGTGGGCGACAACGGGACAGCCGCGCGAGGCAACGGGAGGAGTGTATTTCCCATGGACAACAAGAAAAAAGCACGCAATCTGCTGCTTTACCTCGGCATACCGATTATGCTGATCGTGATTGCCGCCATTTTTCTGAGCACGCGCCAAAGCGAGCCGCCCAAAACCTCCACGCTGGTGCAGTATTTTACGGACGGCAAGGTTGACAGCTACAGCATCAACTACGGTTCGGGCGTTGTGGAGCTCAAGCTCAAGGAGGGCGAAAAGGCGATCTACGACAAGGTGGAGCCCGACAGAAAGGCGGTTGCCAACGCCGTTTCCAAAAAGGAAGGCCGCGAGGTCGTAAAGGGACAGCTCGCCGATATTGAGCGGTTCCTCGATGATATCCGCGAAACCTCAAACGGCAAGGAAACTACCTACAACCTGATCCGCGCGAGCGATAACTCGCTGCTGATCGATTTGATTCCCACCATCATCGTCGTTGTCATCTTCATCGGCGCGTGGATCTTCTTCATGCGGCGCATGGGAGGCGGCGGTCTCGGCGGCAGGGAAATGAGCTTCGGCAAGGCGAAAATCAAGAACACCAACGACGAAAAGCGCAAGACCACCTTTGAGGACGTCGCAGGCGCCGATGAGGAAAAGGAAGAGCTGCAGGAGGTCGTGGAGTTCCTCAAGAACCCCGACAAGTTCAACAAGCTGGGCGCGCGCATTCCCAAGGGCGTGCTGCTTGTGGGACCTCCCGGCACCGGTAAAACCCTGCTGGCGCGCGCGGTCGCGGGCGAAGCGGGCGTGCCGTTTTTCTCCATCTCCGGTTCCGATTTTGTAGAGATGTTCGTCGGCGTGGGCGCGTCCCGCGTGCGCGACCTGTTTGAGCAGGCGAAGAAGAACTCTCCCTGCATTATCTTCATCGACGAAATCGACGCCGTAGGCAGACAGAGAGGCGCAGGCCTCGGCGGCGGCAACGACGAGCGCGAGCAGACGCTCAACCAGCTGCTGGTTGAGATGGACGGCTTCGGCGTGAACGAGGGCGTTATCCTCATCGCCGCCACCAACCGTCCCGACGTACTCGACCCCGCGCTGATGCGTCCCGGCCGCTTTGACCGTCAGGTCGTCGTGAGCTATCCCGACATCAACGGCAGAGAAGCGATCCTCAAGGTACACGCGCGCAAAAAGCCGCTGGCTCCCGACGTGAAGTTAAAGACCATCGCCAAGACCACCGCGGGCTTTACGGGCGCGGATCTGGAGAACCTTTTGAACGAGGCGGCGCTGCTGGCGGCGCGCGCCGATAAAAAAGCCATCACCATGAAGGAGATCGAGGAAGCCACCATCAAGGTAGTGGTCGGCACCGAGAAGAAGTCCAAGGTGATGAGCGAGAAGGAGAAGAAGCTGACCGCGTATCACGAGGCGGGTCACGCGATTCTCTTTGACAAGCTGGAAACGCAGGATCCTGTCCACGAGATTTCCATCATTCCGCGCGGAATGGCGGGCGGCTACACCATGCCGCTGCCCACCGAGGATAAGTCCTACAATTCGCGCAACGAGATGGAGGCGATCGTCCTCGACGACATTTCCACGGGCGCGTCCAACGACATTGAAAAGGCGACAAAGACCGCCCGCGCTATGGTGACCAAATACGGCATGACCAAGGAGCTGGGCTGCATCAACTACGGTTCCGAGTCGGGCAGCGTGTTCCTCGGCAGAGATTACGGCAGAACGCAGGATTATTCCGAAGCCACCGCCGCCAAGATCGACGAGCTGGTGCTGAAGATCGTGAACACCGCCTACGAGCGCGCCGAGCTGCTGCTCCGCGCGAATATCGACAAGCTCCATGAAATCGCCGCTTACCTGATCAAGCATGAGAAGATGGGCGCCGAGGACTTTGAAAAGGTCATGAACGGCACCTATGTGGAGCCGATTGAAATCGACGAGGACGACGAAGAAGAATAAGAAGATAATATCATAGAGAAAAGATAAAAACGGTTCACCTCCGCCTTGGAGATGAACCGTTTTGCTTATTGATCGTTATACGATACCGCCGCTGAAAGCCACGGGATTTTGGATTTGTCCACTTCAAATTCCCTGCCGTTGAGATACGCTAAAATGCCCGCGTCGCTTTGGAAGGAGAAGCGAAGCTTGTAGCTGTAGAGCGCCTGATAGGGGAGAGCAGCCGTCTTTTTGCCGCCGTACTTCGTGTCGCCCGCCAGCGGGGTGCCGAGATACGCCATGTGCGCGCGGATCTGGTGGGTCCTGCCCGTGAGCAGCTCCACCTCCGCCAGCGTGTACGCGCCTGCCTTTCCCAGCACACGGTAATGCGTGACCATTTCCTTGCTGCCTTCGACGGGCTTGCCGAATACCTTCACCTTGTTCCGGCTCTCATCCTTGACCATGTACGCGGTCAGCGTCGCTTCCTTCTGCTTCGGCGTGCCGCAGAGCAGGCAAAGATAGAACTTTTCCAGCTCGCGCGTTTTCATCTTTTGGTTGAGGATCCGCAGACTCCCGGCGTTTTTGGCGGCGATCACAATGCCGCCCGTGTTGCGGTCGATGCGGTTGACCAGCGCGGGCGCAAACGCTCTGTCCTCCTCGGGGTCGTATTCGCCCTTGTCGTACAGATAATGCTGCACGCGCGCGACCAGCGAGTCAAAATGATAGTGCTTGTCCTGATGGACGATCACGCCCGGCTTTTTGTTGAGCAGCAGCAGGTTTTCGTCCTCGTAAATAATATCGAGCTTGGCGGGCGCCTTTAAAAATTCATAGCTCTTTTCCTGCGGCGCGTCAAAAAACTCGTCCCTGATGAAGAACGTCAGCACGTCGCCCTCGCGCAGCTTATCGCCGATGTCGCATTTTTTGCCGTTGATTTTAATGCACTTTTTGCGGATGTACATATACACCATCGCCTTGGGCATGGTCTTGAAGCGCTTCTGCAAAAATTTGTCCAGTCGCTGCCCCGCGTCGTTTTGTCCTATTACCAGTGTCCGCATACCGTCACCTGCCGTTTGTCGTTTTGCCGGCGCCGCTCCTGTCCGTGCAGCGCCGCGTTATCACTACTATACCCCAAACCGCCGAAAATTTCAAGCACACAAATACCCTTCCCGTATATCATGGTAGAGGGTGATGGAATGAGGTGCAGGAAACAAAAAATCAAATCCGCAGTTTGCTTCGGCCTGGGGCTTTTGGTGGCAACGCTGCTGCCCGCGAAATGGACGCTCGTTGTCGCCTCAGCCGCACTCGTCGTCGTCAGTATTTCATGTTTTCGGAGGCCATAAATGAAAGTTGTACTTATTGATAATCCAAAATTCGTATCAGGAATATTGAGAAAGATATTTGGTATTAAAAAAATCAAAACGACCAATTAGCAGTAGTTATTTTAACCAAATTTTACTTGCCTGAGATGTGCATTGTGACAAAAACACTGCACATCTCATTTTTTTTTATTGAGTTTTTTCATAATTCAAGATATAATAAAATCGGTAATTTATATTGCTAATCGGCGCAATATGTTTAGGAGGTTTTATTAACGATGAAAAACACAAAAAAACTGGTGAGCGTCCTGCTTGTCGCAATGCTGCTCATCACAACGGTAGTCGCTTCTTCCGCCTCGGCTTCGGCTGCGGGTACGCTGACAAGCTACTACAAGACAAACCCAAACAACCAGGTAGGCACACAGAAAACCATCTCCATTGACGGTGATCTCTCTGACTGGAACAGCTCCATGCTGATTGCGCAGGGCACCGCCAACGACGATCCCCGCGTTTACCGCGAGAACTCCATGCACGAGCTTCCCGTTGACCTGTACGCTCTTTACGGCGCGTATGACGACAACAACCTCTATCTCATGTGGGAAATGACCAACGTCGGCGACGTTGTCTGCCCCGAGCAGGGATATGTTACCTCGCAGGGTATTCTCTGGCAGACGCAGGAGCTCCCGTTCTTTATCGTCATTGACACGGGAAAGACAGCTGACGCCATCGGCAACCAGGGCCAACTGCAGACAGGCGGCACCCTCTGGGCTTCCGGTCTCACCTTCGGCCGCAGCTTCAACAGAATCATCTCCATCAACACCAAAGCACAGAACGGTCCCTTCGTTTACGGCGGCGACTCCACCGGTCTGAACGCCGTGGAAATCTACGACCGCACCACCTCGGGCATCAAGATGAAATACGGTCTGGGCATTGTCAGCGACAAGGTTTACGGCATTGACAAGGGCTACGGCTCCAACAACGGTCGTGTTGTCGGCGACATGTGCAGCGATTCCTCCGCGTGGGTAGAGTTTAACTCGAAGGGTCACAGCTCCTCCACCATGGACTTCTTCTATGAGATGTCCATTCCCTACAGCGAGCTTGGCATCACCAAGAGCGACGTTACTTCCAACGGCGTCGGCGCTATGGTTATCTCCACCTTTGGTCTTTCCGGTATGGACAGCCTTCCCTACGACCTCAGCATGAACGATAACGCAGACCAGCCCGACACCCAGTCACAGGAAATCAACACCTTTGAGAAGAGCGATGAGGACCACATCACCGCTGCCTTCGCCAGAATCGGCGCGCAGGGCGACAGCCCCATCATCGTCACCAACCCGACCACTCCCACCACTCCCACTACCGCACCCACTACGGTTCCCGTTTCCGAGCCCACCAACTCGCTGACCGTCAACGGCAAGTCCAACCTGTTCAGCAGCTCCACGCAGACTGACCTCAACGTCGGCGACACCGTTACCGTGAACTACAACCTGACTGCCAACAAGCAGGTTGCCAGTGCGCAGTGGAGCCTTGCCTACGACAGCAGCAAGCTCAGACTCAAGTCCTCCGCGACGAGCGACTTCGGCGCGGCCTGCACCGTTGTCAACGCGACGGGCAACCCCGTTTACGGCAACTTCACCGACGCGGAGTCTCCGCTGGATCTCACTTCGGGCGGCACCTTTGTCAGCGCGGAATTTGAGGTTCTTGCCAACGGCAGCACCGACGTCACCCTCACTGTTGACGAGTTGAACGTATTCAACGGCAGCAATCTGGTAAGCCCTGTCGAGAACGGCGTTGTAAAGACCGTTTCCGGCGTTACCCTCACTCCCACCTCCGAGGTCGTTCCCGGTGTGGTCACGCAGAACCTGACCGTAAAGGGCACCTCCAACCTCTTTAAGGCGGCGACCGCCACCTTTGACGCGGAAACCAATAAAGTGACCGTTACCTATCAGCTCAAATCCTCCGTCAAGGTGATCGACTCCGAGTGGAAGCTCACCTACGATTCCTCCAAGCTCACCCTTGACAGCGTGGTTATGCCCAAGGTGAACGCTCCTGCCCTGAGCTACGGCACAGGCTATGTGAACGGCAACTTCACCGATTCCGATCTGGTGGACTTCACCTCCATGAGCGACTTCGTTGTGGCGACCTTCGACGTGAAGGGCACCGGCACCGCTACCGTTAACCTCAATGTGGTCAACCTCGGCGTTGCCAAGTATTCCGGCAGCACCGCCAATGTCGCTTACCTTGTCAGCAACGGCGCTGTAAAGGATATCACCTCTCAGAGCGGCTTCTCCGGCTACACCTATGACACCAATACGCTCATCAACGAGGGCGGCGTACTGGTAGGCGACGTTGACCTCAACGGCGTGGTCAACATCAACGACGCTACCCTGCTCCAGCGCTACCTCGCTGAATTCACCACGCTCAGCACCAACCAGCTCCGCGCGGCTGATGTGAACAAGGACGGCAAGATCAACGTTAAGGATGTTACTGCTATCCGCAGAATGCTCCTCAACTGATGACGGATTGCAAATTTTAAAACTTAACAGATAATTCATTGCACGGCTGACCCGTTTGGGTCGGCCGTGTTTTTTTGCGCGCCGGAACTGCCGCAGCGCTGCGCAGGCATATTTGCTCTCTCCGCCGCATATACATGCCACAGAAAAAACAAAGGAGAGATGAATATGGAGTTTCATCAGGATTCGCGCGCCGTTTGTGCGCCGCGTTTTGTGTTGGACACGGTTGCCGAACAGCTTGCGGACGTCGATCTGACCCTGCCCGATTACTGCCCTGACATTGAGAAAATTCTCAAGTGCAGTCTGGTTCCCAAGATTCAGTCCAAAACCCTGTCGGGCGGTCAGTTGCAGGTGGACGGTGTGTGCGTAGTGAATGTGCTCTATGTGGAAAGTCAAAACAAGACCATCCGCTGCTGTGAACACACTGTCAGCTTTTCGCAGAGCTTTACCGTCAGAGACGCCGGGGAGAGCAACCTGATTCTCACACGAACCAAGCCCGAATACATCAACTGCCGCGCCCTCAGCCCGCGCAGACTGGTGATGCACGGCGCGTTTTCCCTCTATGCCAAGGTCATCACCACGCAGCGCACGGAGCTGTATGCACCCGCGCGGGAGGATTTGGAGGTGCTGCGCAGGAAACAGCAGCTTTGCGACCTGCGCTCAAACTGTCAGGAGCAGTTCACGGTGAGCGAGGAGATCTCCGTTGCCGACAAGCCCGCCATTGAAGCGGTGCTCTACGCCAAGGCGGAGGCAGCCGTCACCGAAGCCAAGGCGGCGGGCGGCAAGCTGCTGCTGGGGGGCGAAATCGGCATCAGCCTGTTTTACCTCACCAACCTCGAAACAGGGGAGACAGCCAAGCTCCATTACCTGCTGCCCTTCAATCAGGTGATCGACTGCGACGGCATTGACGAAAACACCGATAATATCTACCATGTGGAGCTGATGTCCTATGACGTCCGCCTCAAAAACGACATACTGTCCGACAAGCCCGCGCTCGCCTTTGACGCGATGCTCTGCGTGTCGGCGGAGGGCTACAGCGTAGGGGAGGAGGAGATCATCACCGACGCCTACTGTACCGCCTTTGCCTGCGCCCCGCAGTTTACCGAGATCAAAACCGTGGGCGCCGTGTGTGCCGTTCACGATTCCTCCATTGAGAAGCTGACCGTCAAGACCGACGGCTGCGCCATTTCGAAGATTCTCGACCTTTACGCCGATTCCGTTTCGATGGAAACAGGCGTCACCGACGGCGCCCTGCACGCGCGCGGCAAAATCAATCTCTGTGTTCTGGCGCTCGACGACAAGGACATTCCCGTCTTTGTGGAGCGCACCTGCGAGTATGACCGCAAGCTCGACGCCGACGGCTGCAACCGCATGATATTCGGCAGCGCGCGTGTGGCGAGCGTCAGCTACCGGCTCACCGAGGGCGGCGGCATTGAAACGCGCTGCGAGCTGCACATCAGCGGCGGCGCCCTCAACAGCGAGTCCGTCAGAGCCGTGAGCGACGTGGAGGTTTTGGAGGACAGACCCGCCGCGCGCGAAAGCTGTGCGCTCACGCTCTACTACGCGTCGGCGGGTGAGAGCCTGTGGCAGATAGCCAAGAGCCACAACACGGGCATGGCGCTGCTGCAGGAGGAAAACGCGCTGGAGGATATCCTGCTGGACAGCGACTGTATGCTGTTGATACCGAGACTGTAAGGAGGCGGTGTGATGGAAGAGAAAAATGTTTACCGTGATATTTCACAGCGCACGGACGGCGACATCTATATCGGCGTGGTGGGACCCGTCCGCACGGGCAAATCCACCTTTATCAAGCGGTTCATGGATTCGCTGGTGCTGCCGAATATCGGCGACGAGAGCGTCTATCAGCGCACCCTCGACGAACTGCCCCAGTCCGCCGCCGGCAAAACGATCATGACCACGGAGCCGAAGTTTATTCCCGAGGAGAGCGTGGAGGTGGACCTCGGCGACAATGTATCGTTTAAGGTGCGCATGATCGACTGCGTGGGCTATGTGGTCAACAGCGCCCTGGGACATACCGAGGAGGACGGACCGCGCATGGTCAAAACGCCGTGGGCGGAGCAGGCGATCCCCTTTGACGAGGCGGCGGAAATCGGCACTAAGAAGGTCATCACCGACCACAGCTCCATCGGTCTGGTCATCACCACCGACGGCAGCTTTTCCGACATTCCGCGCGAGGATTACCTGTCGGGAGAGCGGCGCGTCATTGACGAGCTGAAGGCGATCAACAAGCCGTTCATCGTGCTGCTCAACTCCGCGCACCCCGAGGCGGAGGAGACGGTTTCGCTGGCGGCGGAGCTTTCGCAGCGCTATCAGGTGCCGGTGCTGCCCGTCAGCTGCATGGAGCTGAGCGAAAATGAAATCAAGCGTATACTGGCGCAGCTGCTGTTTGAGTTCCCCATCCGCGAAATCAAGGTGGATATCCCCGAATGGGTGGTGAAGCTCGGACGCGACCACTGGCTGAAGGCGGCGGTATTTCAGGCTATTCAGTCCTCGGCGCAGCATATCGTCAAAACGCGCGAGATTCAGGAAGCGGCGGCGGAAATGGTCAACTGCGATTATATTTCCCAAACAGAATTAACAGGCCTTGATTTGGGAAGCGGCAACGCGACCCTGCGGCTGACGGTGCAGCCCGACCTGTTTT
>ONEN01000232.1 GCA_900316815.1 uncultured Eubacteriales bacterium
AATGCACCCTTTGCAATCTCAAAACACACTCCCTAAGCCATTCCCAGAAAATAAAAAACGATTCGGTAATCAATACGATTGTATCAATTACCGAATCAGACTTGGTTGCGGGAGAAGGATTTGAACCAACGACCTTCGGGTTATGAGCCCGACGAGCTACCGAACTGCTCTATCCCGCTATATACTGTTTTGCTTTCCTAAAGCTTAATCAGTATAGCATCTCTGGCCGCTTTTGTCAATACCTTTTTTTATCTTCGCTGTTCTATATAAAAATTCAGCTGTTTTTTATCTCAATTTTATCACTCTGTTGCATTATTTCCGCTTTATTCCACCGTTACGTTCAGCTCCTTGTCTACATGGAGGGTCAGATCGACGGTGTTCCACTTGTCGTCGGACTGCTTGTACATCAGCTCTACATTCTCCGTGCCCGCGTGCACGCCCTCTGCCGTGAAGCGGTAAACGTTGCTGTCGGGGTCGTAGCTGCAGTTGATCGCCGCGTTGTCAGAGCTGCCGCTGTATGTCCAGTCGTAGTCGCTGACACCGCTGCTCGTGCAGTTGAAAATGGGGATCTCTTTTCCTTTGCTTGCATAATTTTCATTGCTTACGCTGTTTGCGCTGTTCACCTCGGGCAGCACCCTCGTTGTCGCTGCAGCGGCGCTTACGCGGTCGCGGCGGTGACTTCCTACCAGCGAGGACACCAGCACCGCCGACAATGACGACACCGCAAACGCGATTGCCAGCACCAGCGCCATCGCCTTGAACGACACAGCCGCTGTCTTCTTCTTTGCCTGTACGCTCTCGCTGCGTAGCGCCTTGCTCATGGGGTTGGTTCTCATCATCTTTTTCATGGGTCCTCACTCCTTCCTTATCTCTGATAATACTATATCACAGGGATAGGGACAAAACAGGGACAAATCCCGCGCGTTTTCCGTCTATTTTAAAATTTTTTCCAATTTCCTTCAAGTATTTTTCAACTGCTTTTCCATCCTGCCCCCTGCCGCGCGGCTTCCCCTCTTAAAAGGCTTGCCAACCCTGCCGCCGCTGTGCTATAGTATAGAGGTAATACAAAGATGATATGGAGAAGGATGTTGATACTATGCAGGATATTTATCCCGATTTTTACCGTCGGTTCCGATGTATCGCCAACCGCTGCGAGGACAGCTGCTGCAAGGACTGGGACATCGACATCGACAGCGCCACCGAGGCGTTTTATCAAACCGTTCAGGGCAGTCTGGGCGACAAGCTTCGCTGCAAGCTCGTCACCGACGAATACGGCGAGCGCGTTTTTAAAACCGAAAACGGCAGGTGCCCCTTCTGGAACGACGATATGCTCTGCGATATTTTTATCGGTATCGGCGAGGAGCACCTCAGCCGCACCTGCGACAGCTTTCCGCGCGTCTGCGTTGACTACGGCGTTTTCAGCGAGCATATTCTCTCCTTTGCCTGTCCCGAGGCGGCGCGCCTGATGCTGCGCTCTGACGACGGCGCCTATGATGACTTCGGCGGCGATATCGAGCTGCAGGCGGCGGAAAAGGATGACGGTTATCTCAGCTTCCTGCTCAAGGCGCGCGAACGCTCGGCGCAGATTTTTCTCGACCGCTCCCTGCCCTTTGCCTACCGGCTTGCCGACTGTCTGGAGCTGAACGCGCAGGTGCAGGCGCTGCTCCAAGGCGAGGAACCGCAGCCGCTTGAGCCATGCGAGGAGCCGGCCGACAGCACCGACTTTCTCTTTGACCTCCACCTCGGGTTTGAGATCATGAGTCCCCGCTGGCGCGAGGCGCTGCAGGAGGCAGCGCGGCAGGGGGATGCTGCTGCCGCTTCCGAAGCGTTTGAGCGGGATTTTGAAAAATTCGCTCTTTATTATCTTTACCGTTATTATCTCGAGGCCGTCCGTTCGGGCGATGTTCTCTATGCCGTCAGGCGCATCGTCTGCGCGTATTTTGTAACGGGAAGGCTGGACGCCGCCTTTGCGGCAAAGGGCTATCCTCTGCCCCGTATGCGGATTTTACAGCGCTATTCCAAGGAGGTGGAGCACTCCTACGACAACACCGAGGCGCTCAACGCCGCCTTCGACGCCGACCCGCGCTTCTCGGCGGAGAGCCTGATTGCGCTGCTGGAACGGTCTGTTCCCTGACGAATAGTTTAAACGCTGACCGGACAACCCTTTCGGGGCTGCCCGGTCGATTTTGTTAATTCAAATTTTTATGCGCTGCCTATAACAGCCCTTTCGCCGGGAACAGCCGCCGATCAGCAAATGAGAGTGATGATTTCTCTGCCCTCCGCGTCGGTGATTTTGCCGTCCGCGTCAAATGTGTATTCGCCGGCCTTCAGCAAGCCGTTGGCGTTGCTCCAATAGATGTTCTTGGTGCCGTCCCTGAAGATCCTGCCGCCTCCCTCGGCGAGGTAGTAGTTGCCGTCAACTTTAACCACACCTGCGCTCTTGGGCGCGTAGTTTTCATAATAGATATTGCCCACAATA
>ONEN01000087.1 GCA_900316815.1 uncultured Eubacteriales bacterium
GGTACGCCCTGCCGATCTTCTTGACAGCCGCCAGTGTGGACGGCACCAGAATATAGGGCTTGGAGGCGTTTTTGGGCGGCTTTTCGCAGATGGCGCAGATGGCACCGCTGTCAAAGCAGCTCTCGATAAAATCGTGACCGTCAACGCGTTCGCCCGGAATGGCGAGGAACAGCGAGCCGTCTTGGATGCGGCGGCTGTCGCGCTCGACCGAGGTGATGCAGGTGCTTTTCAGTGACGGGTCGCCGACATATGTACCGCCGCAGGCAGCGGCGATTTCTGCTAAAGTAAACGGTTTCATACTCATACCTTATCGCTTATACTTTTCGAGCGAGTTGTTGATGATCAGCTCGCAGAGGTCGGCGTAGCCGATGCCCTCCACCGCCGCCTCCTGCGGCAGCAGGCTGGTGGGCGTCATGCCGGGAAGGGTGTTGGCCTCCAGACAGTAGGCGTTGTCGTCCTTGTCGAGAATAAAGTCCACGCGCGCGTAGCTGTCGAGGTGCAGCGCCTTGTAGGCAGCCGTTGCCGCCTCGCGCATGACCGCGTCCTGCTCGGGGGTGATGTCGGCGGGACATTTTTCGTCCGCCGCGCCCGCCTGGTATTTGGTTTTATAATCATAGAAGCCCGTCTTGGGAATGATCTCAATGGGAGGCAGCGCCTTGCCGCCGACAACGCCAACGGAAAACTCTCTGCCCTTGACGTACTGCTCCACGACGATTTCGGTCTCACCGTAGGAGAACGCCTCTTTGACGGACTGCCTGAAGTCCTCCCGGTCCTCCACGATGGTAATGCCCACGCTGGAGCCGCCCGAGCAGGGCTTCACCACGCAGGGGAAGACGTCCCAGGAGGCAGCCTCCGCCTCGCTCGTGAAAATGGCGCCGCGCGGGGTGAGCACGTTGCTCTGGATCAGCACGCTCTTGGTGAGACCCTTATGCATCGCCAGCGCGGAGCCGAGGTAGCCCGAGCCGGTGTATTTCAGACCGAGCAGGTCAAAGGTCGCCTGCAGCTTGCCGTTCTCACCCTCGCCGCCGTGCAGCGCGAAGAAGGTGATGTCGGCGCAGGCGCAGATGTCGATGATGTTTTCGCCGATGAAGCGGTTGGATTTATCGCGGCGGTTCTCGCGGATCTCGTCGATGTCGGAAATGGTCTCGCCGACGCTTGCGCTGTCGGTAAAGCTGTAGTTCTGCTTGAACAGCTTGTCGATATCAAAGATATCCTTTTCGTAGCCCGTGAACACATCCAGCAAAACAACCTGGTGTCCCTTTTCTCTCAAAGCGGCGGAGACCAGCAGACCCGAGGAAATGGAAACGTCCCGCTCGGTGCTGGTGCCGCCTGCCAAAACAACAATTCTCATAATAGCAACCCTCTTGTCATCAGAACATAAAGCCGTTATAGCCCCAGTATTTGGATTCTTCAAATTTCACATAACAGTAATCGCCGCTGACATCAGCCTCGTCGCTGAGGATCATGCAGATGGAGGCGGTGAGCCGCCGGTAGGCGTCCTTGGTGGAGCCGCCGAAGATTTTGACCTCCACCATGGCGATGTTGGCGTCGCTGTCGCGGTGGAACGCCATGTCGATACCGTCCTCAACGGCGACCATCAGATAGCGGTCGCTTTTGCCGGGGATGATGCTGATGCTGTCGAACAGTCTTCTCTTTATGATTTCCTTTTTTTCTTTGGTTAAGGATGCGTTGGTTTTAACATTAATGAATGGCATGTGAGCAATAACTCCTATCGAATAAGATTCGAATCCTATTATAATATCAATCGCCTATATTGTCAATTGAGTATTTAGCCGAATTTGGGGTTATCTTTCATAGACGTTATTGCCCTCGCAGTCAATGGCGACAATGCAGGGAAAATCCTCCACCGTGTAGCGGCGCACCGCCTCGGTGCCCAGATCCTCATAGCAGAGAATTTCTTCCTTTTTGATGCTCTTGGCAATCAGCGCCGCAGCGCCGCCGATCGCGGCAAAATAAACCGCCCTGTTGCGGACGATCGCGTCGATCACCGCCTGCGAGCGCGCACCCTTGCCGATCATGCCCTTCATGCCCAGATCAAGGAGCGCGGGAGTGAATTTATCCATGCGATAGCTGGAGGTGGGCCCCGCGGGACCTACCGCGTAGCCGGGCTTTGCGGGCGCGGGGCCGACATAGTAAATGATTTCGCCGCGCACGTCCACGGGCAGCGGCTCGCCCTTCTCCAGCAGCTCATACAGCCTCTTGTGCGCCGCGTCGCGGCCTGTGATCAGGGTGCCTGTGAGCAGCACGCTGTCGCCTGCCCTCAATTCCCGTATATCCCCGTCTGAGAGGGGAAGTGTGATTCTTTTTGCCATAGCAGCCTCCTATATTTCCGCGCTTGCGTGGCGCGCCGCGTGACAGCAGATGTTGACCGCCACGGGCATTCCCGCGATATGAGTGGGAGCGGTTTCGATGTTCACGCCCAGAGCGGTGGTTTTGCCGCCCAGTCCTGCGGGGCCGAAGCCCGTTTTGTTGATCTCCGTCAGCAGCTCGTCCTCCAGAGCGGCGTAGCGCGCGTCGGGATGATGGGTGTCAATGGCGCGGAAGGTCGCCTTCTTGGCGAGCTGCGCCGCGCGTTCAAAGGTGCCGCCGATGCCCACGCCCACCACGATCGGCGGACAGGGATTGGGACCCGCCGTGCGGACGGTGTCGAGGATGAATTGCTTAACGCCCTCCACGCCGTAGGCGGGGGTCAGCATTTTAATGGCGGACATGTTCTCGCTGCCGAAGCCCTTGCCGCCCGCGGTGAAGCGGATGGTGCTGCCGCTCACGATTTTGGTGTGGATGACGGCAGGGGTGTTGTCGCGCGTGTTCACGCGGTCAAACACGGGGTCGCTCACGACGCTCTTGCGCAGATAGCCGTCGATGTACGCCTCGCGCACGCCCTGCTGCACCGCGTCCTCAAAGCAGCCGTCAACGGCCACCTTGTCGCCGTATTCCACAAACAGCACCGCCAGACCCGTGTCCTGGCAGAGCGGAATCTCCTCCCGCGCGGCGATTTGGTCGTTTTCGATGATCTGGCTGAGCACGCTTTTGGCTACGGGCGAGTCCTCGATGCCGAGAGCGGTTTCCAGCGATTGCAGAATATCCCTGCCGATAAAGTAGTTGCAGTCCATAAACAGTTTTTTGACCGCCGCGGTGATGTCGGCGGCGGCGATGGTTCTGACGTCCATTGTGTCACCCTTTCAGGATTATTTCATCTTGGTGCGTATAATAGAGGTTAAACTTATTATAAAACTTTTTTTCAGGTATTTCAATCTTTTTTCATTTGTGATACAATATACCCGTAAAAAAACAATACCCCGAAAAGGATTTGATAATATGAGTAAAATTTTAGTTGTCGACGACGAATTCCGCATTCGTCAGATCATCCGCAAGTACGCCGAGTTCGAGGGCTACGAGGTCGAGGAAGCGGTCGACGGTATGCAGGCCATCCAGATCTGCCGCCAGAAAGAGTTCGACCTCATCATCATGGACGTGATGATGCCCGAGCTGGACGGCTTTTCCGCCTGCCGCGAAATACGCAAGTTCCGCGACACGCCGATCATCATGCTCTCGGCGCGCGGCGAGGAGTACGACAAGATCCACGGCTTTGAGCTGGGCAGCGACGACTACGTTGTCAAGCCCTTCTCCCCCAAGGAGCTGATGATGCGCGTGGGCGCTGTCATCAAGCGTTCGGCGGGCAGCGGCAGCGCGGCGAAAAAGGACGTGTTCACCTACGAGGGTCTGGAGGTGGATTTCTCGGCGCGCACCGTATCGGTTGACGGCAAGCGCGTGGAGATGACGCCCAAGGAATACGACCTCTTCTTTTACATGGTGCGTAACAAGGGTCTGGCGCTCACCCGCGAAAGCCTGATCAGCGAGGTATGGGGCTACGATTTCTTCGGCGATGAGCGCACGCTGGACACGCACATCAAGCTGCTGCGCAAAAGTCTCGGCGCCTACAGCAAATGCATTGTGACGCTGAGAGGAGTGGGCTATCGTTTTGAGACGGTTTAGCTTTAAAAAGATGCCGCTGCAGCGCAAGCTGCTCGCCTATTTCCTGCTGTTCGGCACCATTATTCTGGCCATCCTGTGGGTGTTCCAGTCGTTCTTCCTCAAGCCGCTTTACACCCTGTCCAAATCCCTGCGCGTGGACAGGGGCGCCAACAGTATTTCGCAGGCGGTGGAGCGCAACAAGAACGTCTGGGCAACGGTGGACAATGTGGCGCTCAAATACACCCTCTCGGTGTATCTCTATGACGCGGGCAGAGGTCTGCCCACGCTGGCTCGCGAGTGCTCTTACGAGAACCCCGCCATCAAGCTGCAGCTGACCTACAGCGACATGCTGCGCTATTACGAAAAAACCGTGGACTGCGGCGGACAGTGCAGCTTTACGGATTCCAACGACGTGGACGACATGATACGGCAGCGTATGGAGGTGCTGATGAACTCGGGCGCGAGCGCCGACAGCGTGAACGCCAAGGTGCACATGGCGTCCATCTCCGAGAACGAGAGCTTGGTGTACACCTATATCATCGAGCGCCCCGACGGGCGGCAGACGTTTCTGATCATCACCTCATCCATCACGCCGCTGAACACGACGATCGACGTCATCAAGACGCAGATGATCCTGGTGTCGGTGGTGTTTGTGCTGCTGGCGCTGGCGTTCTCGTTCTACGCGAGTATGCGCATCGCCAAGCCGATCGCCAAGACGAACGAGGCGGCAAAGGAGCTGGCGCGCAAAAATTACGGGGTCGCGTTCAACGCGTCGGGCTACCGCGAGGTGGAGGAGCTGAACAGCACCCTCAACTACGCCAAAACCGAGCTGGCGGCGACCGAAAAGCTGCAGCAGGAGCTGATTGCGAACATCTCGCACGACCTGCGCACGCCGCTCACCATGATAACGGGCTACGGCGAGGTCATGCGCGACCTGCCGGGAGAGAACACGCCCGAGAACATTCAGATCATCATAGACGAGGCCACGCGGCTGTCCACGCTGGTAAACGACCTGCTCGACCTGTCCAAGCTGCAGTCGGGCGCGCTGCAGGCACAGAAACGGGAATTCAACCTGACAGACAGCGTGCGCGCCATACTGGAGCGTTACTCCAAGCTGGTGGAGCAGGAGGGCTTTAACATCTCCTTCGACAGCAAGGAGGAGGTGTTCATCAACGCCGACGAGCTGCGGATATCGCAGGTGATCTATAACCTCGTCAACAACGCCGTGAACCACGCGGGCGGGGACAAAACCGTTATCATTACGCAGCTCATCAAAGACAGGCGCGTGCGCATTGAGGTGACCGACCACGGCGAGGGTATTCCCGCCGACAAGCTGCCCTATATCTGGGAACGCTATTACAAGGTGGACAAGGAGCACAAGCGCGGCGTCATCGGCTCCGGACTCGGCCTGTCGATCGTCAAGAGCATTCTCGACGCGCACAAGGCGCACTACGGCGTGCGGAGCGCCGTCGGCAAGGGCAGCACCTTCTGGTTTGAAATCGACTTCGAAAGCGTAAAGAAGAGAAAGTTTACCGCTGCTCTCCGCGGCAAAAAAGAAAATGACAACGGATAAATAACGGACTGCTTATATCGGGCAGACAGGTTGACTTTTGCCTTCCTGTCTGTCCGTTATCATTTTATGAGCGGCAGGAGTGACCGGTTAGGCGTTAAGAATGTGTCGGGGACACATGACTTTTTAAACCCGCGCTGCCTTTATTATCCCTTCTGCCGCGACACGCAAACGGAACACGGGATTGTTTACAAATTATTATGTCGATGCTCTATTCTTTTTGTAGAAATCTATTGTCGAAAGCGGAAATGTATGGTAGAATACTATCGTACCAATTATCTTTCAATCGGAGGCGGAAAGAGTGTATTGTAATAATTGTATGAGCCAAATACCCAACGTATGCGTCTACTGTCCGATTTGCGGCGCGGCTGTTTCGGAGCAAAACCTTGAACACCAGCTGCCCTGCGGCACCCGGCTGAACGGCAAGTATCTTGTCGGCAGGGTCATCGGCGAGGGCGGCTTCGGCATAACCTATATCGGACTGGACTGCGATCTTGAACGCAAGGTCGCTATCAAGGAATATTATCCGAACGGCTACGCCAACCGCAGTACCACCGTCCGTAACGACGTTACCTTTATCAACAACTCACAGGGTAACTATTTTTCCGACAGCAAGCAGCAGTTTCTCCGCGAGGCAAAAAACTTAGCAAGGTTCTCGTCCGAGCCGGGCGTTGTTTCTGTTCATGACTATTTTACGGAAAACAATACCGCCTACATCGTAATGGAATATATTGAGGGCGACACCCTTGCGGCGCACCTCAGCAAAAAAGGCGTCTTCCGATATGACGAAATTTTCCGGCTGATGCTGCCGATTATGAGGGTTCTTGAAAAAATGCACGCGCAGGGCATTATTCACAGAGATATTTCGCCCGACAACATCATGTTCGCCAAGGACGGCACGCTCAGACTGATGGATTTCGGCGCGGCGCGGTTCTTCAACGGCAGCGAAAAGAAATCCATGTCCGTTCTGCTCAAGCACGGCTACACGCCCTTCGAGCAATACAGCAGCACGGGCAACCAGGGAGCATGGACGGATGTTTACGCCCTGTGCGCCACCATGTACAAGTGTATCACCGGCCGAACGCCTGCGGACAGCCTGGACCGCGTTACCCAAGATACCATCCTGCCGCCCCGCGCGCTTGGCGTCGCCATTCCCGAATCGTGCCAGAATATTCTGCTTTACGGCATGGCGCTTTATCCCGACAACCGCTGCCGGGATATGGGCGAGCTGATTGCGCTGATTGAGGGCGCGCCTCCGGAGCCTGCGCTTTCCGTCAAATATGAAACACGGCCGAACAATAAGTCCCGCAATCATACTACTCCCGAATATAACAATACGGGAACAAATAGCACGGTTTATGCGGACGAATTTTTACGCTCCGAAAACAAACGGCCCAAGAGCGATAAGGGGCTGGTC
>ONEN01000019.1 GCA_900316815.1 uncultured Eubacteriales bacterium
CTCGCGGAACTTCGCGGAGATAGACTCCAGATGCTTGGGGGTAATGTTGGTGATGGTAACACAGCCGCGGGTCGCTGCCGCCGCGCACATATAGGTTCCCGCCTCAATCTGGTCGGGAATAATGGAGTAGGTGATGCCGTGCATATAGCTCACGCCGCGCACCTTGATGACGTCGGTACCCGCGCCGCGGATGTCCGCGCCCATGGAGTTGAGGAAGTTGGCGAGGTCAACGATGTGCGGCTCCTTTGCCGCGTTCTCAATGATGGTCATGCCCTTGGCTCTGCAAGCCGCCAGCATGATGTTCATGGTCGCGCCGACAGATACCACGTCAAGATAAACATGGCTGCCCACAAGACCGTCTTCGCATTCCGCCTCGATAATCGCGCCGTCCACCAGTCTTGTCTCCGCGCCGAGCGCCTCAAAGCCCTTGAGGTGCTGGTCGATGGGACGCACGCCGAAATTGCAGCCGCCGGGCAGCGCAACCTTCGCCTTGCCGTACTTGCCCAGCAGCGCGCCCAAAAGATAATAAGAAGCGCGCATTCCGCGAACCAGATCGGTGGTGGCGGAGCAGGTGCCGATGTGCGTGGGGTCGATATAAAGGGTGGACTTGTTGATTCTTCTCACCTTGGCGCCCATCTGCTGCAAAATTTTGCTGATAAGCGTCACGTCACTGATGTTCGGTATATTTTCAATCTGGCAAGGCTCATCGCAAAGGATAACCGCGGGAATAATGGCCACTGCGGCGTTCTTGGCGCCGCTGATATTTACCTCGCCAAACAAAGGCTTTCCGCCTGTAACTACAAACTTCTCCAATTGGTGTACACTCCAATACAGCTTGATTGAATGTCGGTACTGCCGTACCGCACGACATAACGCGCTATATCTTGTGGTTCTGTATAAAATCTTCACAGAAAACTCACAAAATATATTACATTTTGATTAACGAAATCACGCTCAGACGGTTACATAAGCGTAACGTTACAATTCTCCTACAGCAAATGATACTACAAACTTGTAGTAAAGTCAACGCATTCTTGAAATTGTAACCGTTTTTTGGCAAACTTGTACTCAAATTGTTAATCAACTGTAACTTTTATCCGGATAATTAACAATCGCTCTGCCGCTTTGTTATTTTTTCCTGTCGGGAAATAAAAATTCATCGTCATTCTGTTCGAGAAATAATAATTTTCTTTCAATTTCTTTACAGAATCCGGCGCAAAATCGGCTCTTTCGGCAAAATCACCCGATTATTTTCACAATAACCGGGCGGTAAAAGGGGGCGGCAGCCGCGCCGCCCCCGTTTTTCAGCAATATTTCCTCGCGGAGAATCACTTGTCCTCCTGCAGGGTGATCTCTATTTCATGCTCCTCTTTGTCCGAGCTGCGGTAGAACTTCAGCTTTACCTTGTCGCCGGGCTTGTGCTCCTCCAGCACCGTGTAAACTGCGGCAAAGGAGGTGACGTTCTTGCCGTCCAGCTCGGTGATAACGTCGTTCTCCTGCAGATCCGTGTGACCGCAGGGGCCGTTCTCGTCAATGGATTTGACTAATATTCCGCGCGGAACGCCGTAGGACTCCGCCTCGGATTGGGTAAAGGTGGTACCGCTGATGCCGATTTTGACCCTGCCCTCCACATAGCCGTTGCGGATGAGGCTGTCGACGATCTGCTTCACCTGCGCGGAGGGAATGCAGAAGCCGATGCCCTCATACTTTTCATCGACGATTTTCGCGGAGGCAACGCCGACCACCTGTCCGTATTTATTGACTGCGGGGCCGCCCGAGTTGCCGGGATTGATCGGCGCGTCGGTCTGGATGTATTTGACGATGTTCTTGCTGGAAGCGTCGCGGTTGATGGCCGACACAATGCCCTTTGTCACCGAGTTTTGGTATTCAATGCCGCCGGGATTGCCGATGACGATCAGATCCTCGCCCAGCTGGATTTTCGCAGAATCGCCGAAGGTCGCCGCCTTCAGTCCCGAAGCGTCCACCAGCTTGAGCACCGCCAGATCGGTGCGTCCGTCAACGCCGACCACGCCCGCTGTGTATTCCTTGCCGTCGGCGGTCACCACCTTGACGGCGTAGGCGGTCTTGCTGTTATCCAGCAGATGGGCGTTTGTCACCACAAAGCCGTCCTCCGAAATCACAATGCCGCTGCCCTGGGAGTCGGCGTTGCTGAGGTCGTCTGTCTTGTCGGTGAAGCAGAGAATTGAAACAACGGAGTCTGCCTCCGCCTTGAAGGCGTATTCCGCGTTATAGGAAGCGTTCTCATCCGCTTCGGCGGGTTTATCCTCCAGCTGCAGACCGGCGTAGTTCTTGTCGACCTTATCGGAGAAGTCGCTCTCCTTGTGCTCCACGGCGGGCTCGGTCGCCCTGGGAATGAACGGACTGTCGTCATCCGACCCGGGAGTGGTGAAGTCGGGAATCAACTGGAAGGGATTGGAATCGCTGTTCCCGGATTTCTCTGTCGCCTGCGTATCCTTTGTCTGGAAAACGGCGTAACAGACAAGCCCCACCAGACTCGCCGCCAAGAGAGCGCCCAACGCGATGATCACCGCGATCAGGGCGGTGTTCACCTTGCCCTTTGTCTGCGGCTCAGACGGCTGAGGCGCATACGACGGCGAAGCGTATGACTGCGGCGCGGGAGAACTGTAGGAAGGCGCCGCGTGCTGCGGCACATAATAGCCCTGCTGCGCGGGCGGCTCGGGCTCTGCCATGTAGGGAGGCGCGGGCGGCGCGTCGGGCGCGGGCGGCACCGGGGAGGCGTAGGTGCCGACAAAACCGTTGTCGTCATACACCGCGGTGTGCTCGATCGGATTAAAGCTGTCGTCCTCGAAGCCTTCCTTGTCAAAGCCGCCGTTCATCAGCGGCCGCTCAGGCTGAAAACCGCCTGATTCGTTCACCGGCTCCTCCTGCGGAGAAGGCGGCAGTTTTTCGGTTATCGGGCGCTGCGGCTCAAAGCCGGCGGCTCCGTTCTCATACTGATTATCCATATGGTAACTCCTGACCTAAATATTTTCACAGCATTATTATAGCGCGAAACGGCGCTAAAAGCAACCGAATTTCGGCCTGAAAATGTGATGGTTAGCTGAAAATTTTCACCATTTCAAAGATATGCGTCAAAAAAAACAAAATATTTCTTGAAAACTCTTTTATTCCTTTGCAACTTGTTGTATAATAATAGTAACTCGACAGAACGGGACGCTTTTCTGTTGAAATATATGTAAAAAGGAAGATGAATATGCCATTAGTAAACGCTAAAGAAATGCTTACCAAAGCAAAGGCAGGCCACTATGCGGTTGGTCAGTTCAACATCAACAACCTTGAGTGGACAAAGTCCATCCTGCTCACCGCACAGGAACTCAATTCTCCCGTAATTCTCGGCGTGTCCGAGGGCGCAGGAAAATATATGTGCGGCTATAAGACCGTTGTAGGCATGGTCACCGCTATGCTGGAAGAGCTCAACATCACGGTTCCCGTTGCGCTCCACCTTGATCACGGCTCCTACGAGGGCGCCAAGAAGTGCATTGAGGCAGGCTTCAGCTCCATCATGTTCGACGGCTCCCACTATCCCATCGACGAGAACGTTGAAAAGACAAAGGAACTCGTTGCCACCTGCAACGAGCTGGGTCTGTCCATTGAGGCAGAGGTCGGCTCCATCGGCGGCGAAGAGGACGGCGTTATCGGCGCGGGCGAGTGCGCGGATCCCCAGGAATGCAAGATGGTTGCAGACCTCGGCGTTACCATGCTGGCGGCAGGCATCGGCAACATCCACGGCAAGTATCCCGAAAACTGGCAGGGTCTCAGCTTTGAAACCCTCGACGCTATCCAGCAGCTCACCGGCGACATGCCCCTGGTTCTCCACGGCGGCACCGGCATCCCCGCTGACATGATCAAGAAGGCGATTGAGCTGGGCGTTTCCAAGATCAACGTCAACACCGAGTGCCAGCTCGCGTTCGCGGCTGCCACCAGAAAGTACATCGAAGAAGGCAAGGATCTCGTCGGCAAGGGCTTCGATCCCAGAAAGCTCCTCGCTCCCGGCGCTGAGGCTATCAAGGCGACCGTTAAAGAGAAAATGGAACTCTTCGGCTCCGTTGACAAGGCGTAAGCTCGCTGTCATTACAGCTTAATACACTAACACAAAAGGGCAGACTGCGGTCTGCCCTTTTCGCATGTCGAAATAGGCGCAGCTCAGGCAGGGCTTTTTTCAATAGATGCGGGATAATATACTTGGTGATAAAAATGTCGAAAAAAGTGCAAAACAGAACCGTGCAGTAATCCTATGCATTAAGAAAAGCAGCCGGATACATTCACGATTCTTCACCCAAAAACTCCTTCTTGCAATTGTTTTTCTGTTCATATATAATTAAAGTGTGGGGACTGCCGCTGCATTTCTTCACCTGTGTCATTATTCCGACATAGCTCACTATAACGATCAGCTGACGGATTTCGCGGCAAAGGTCTGAAAGGGGGCAAAACGGGACAGTTTATAAAACAGTCGCCGTA
This sequence comes from uncultured Eubacteriales bacterium, assembly GCA_900316815.1. Taxonomy (GTDB): domain Bacteria; phylum Bacillota; class Clostridia; order Oscillospirales; family Acutalibacteraceae; genus Ruminococcoides. Next base: position 4,501 of record ONEN01000019.1, read on the forward strand.
CAGGCTCCTGACTTGAAAGCAATGTTTTTAACTTAATTAATAAAAAGGAGATGCACAAAATGAAAAAAACAATACCCGCCCTTTGTCTGACATTGGCAACGGTGATGACGTTCTCAAGCCTTGCCACCTCCGCCGCTTCCGCAGCTGAACGGACAGACTATGAAAAAAGAGATGTTCCCACCTATTTCTTCAGCATGGAAAAAAGCGGGACGACCGAATGCGTGTTCTTTGAGGACGAGCCGTCTGTGCCTTACATCAACCCGGTGGATTACCTCAAAAGCATTTACACCGTCGGCTTTGAGGAGGTCAAAAATTCTGACGGCACCTATACCGTCACCAAAGCCACCGGCGAAAAGATGACGCTCGACGCGAACGCCGACACGGTCGCCTTTGATATCTACGAAAATTACTATGGCAACGATCCCAACCAAGAAGGCAGCAGTATGGCAGCCGACTTCGTTCAGGGACACCCGAACCGTTTTCAGGGCGAACCCAACGGCATCACCTTTGAGCTTTCAAAATATCAGATCGACGTAGCGGAGGTCGAGGGAGAAATATACCTTCCGCTGCCAACCATTGCGGATCTTTTCAACGACTCCTATAATGCCGGCATGTATTTTGACGGCAGTATTTACTACACCCACACCTACGGCGCGGAAAAATATGTTGACAGAAGCAGTTATTTCAATACCACGGAGCGCGACAAGAGCATAATCGACTATGACTACCGCGAGTTTTGCTTTGTCATGGATAACCTGTACGGAAAGCCCTACAAGTCAAAAATAGCCGCGAGTGTCGGTGAGCTTGGTCTTGACAAAACGCTCGATACCTACAACGACGAAACGAGAATGATCAAAACGGTGCTGCTGTCCGACAACAAGATCGATTATATGGTAGGCTTGTCGCTTTTGCAGGGATATTTTTTTGACGGCGGTCACACCTCGCTCCCTTATGAAGCAATCGAATATTCATCCGATACCGTTCTGGGAAAAGCTTGGACAGACTTTATGAATAACCCTGACAGTAAACTGGTCAAACGCATTTTTGAAATAAGTGTAAACAGCGACAGTTTAATCTATGAATTCAGGCTTAAGCCGCAGAGAGCGGAAAAATACGCACAGTACGAAAAGGTGAACAGCTGGGAGGATGACACGGTTTACTGCCTCAGAGAAGGCGACACCCTTGTGTTTGTTTTTGACAAGTATGTGCATAAGGTGGTGCGTCCGTTCAAATGGTCGCTCGATTACGCAAAGGAAAACGGAATCAAAACCTTTATTGTCGACGATTCCGCCAACACCGGCGGCAGCTCGGCCGTTCTCGCGTATATGCTTCAAATCATGCTCAACAGCCGGCGACACTCCAATGTGTTTGAGCTGAAAATGCTCAACACCGCAACACAGAACGTTTTTGTTGCGCCCTTTGAGTTGGATTTGAACCTTGACGGAAAATTTGACGACGCGGACAAGGAGGTCGTTTACGACTTCAACTTCGCCATTCTCGCGTCGGGCAGATCCTTCTCCTGCGGCAATTACCTTCCCGTTTACGCCAAGGAATACGGCATCCCGATTATCGGAGATACAAGCGGCGGCGGTGAATGTTCAGTTGATATCCGCTACACGGCCGCAACCGCCACCTACACCCTTTCGTCCTCCAACAAGCTGCTCACAGAGAAGGGCGCTGTAGTGGACATGGGCGCAGCGCCTGACTATCATCTTGTCGATATGGTTTATGACGATGAAATCGGCATGGTAATCAAGCATTTCAGCAATATTTACGACATCGCGCGCGTCACCGAGATGGTTGACGATTTCTACAACAATCCTCCCGTCTGGGGCAATGTTGACGGCGACGGCAGTATTACCATTGACGACGCGACCGCGGTTCAGAAATACGCCATTGAACTGCCCACAGATACCCCTCGTTTCATTGCGGACGTCGCGGACGTCAACGGCGACGGCAGAGTGTCTGTTCTTGATGTTACCTGCATGCAGAAGTACATCGCGGAATATACAACCGGCACAGGAAGAACGGGGCAGCCTGCCGCTTAACGAGAGAGCATAAGGAGAACGAGGGCATGGTTGTTCCATTCGCATTCGGGATAAGACAAAAAGCGGAACCCCATGCCCGACAGCGCCGACATTATGTTTTCCAACACGGAAAACAGCCGGTCACATTTCAAAAGAATAAGAAGTTAGCGCGGATGTGCGCAAATCTCCCCTGTAAAGCGCAAGCCCCCGGCTGAAAAAGCCGGGGGCTGCGTTTTTTGTATGGTGTCTGTTACGAAAACACAGATCAGCAATCGCGTTGACCGAAGTCAGGGCTGGTGCGGATTCCAGCCTTCGTACTCGCCGCTGCTCTGGCTGCCGGAGGTCTGCGGGTTCCAGCCCTCATACTCATCCGCCGGACCGGAGGTCGTGATGACGTCCTCCGTCCGGAAACGGAGGATTTCCAGATCCGCCCGTTCGTAGCTTTCTTTCATCCTGTTCTCCTTCCATCATCCGAAGTAGGCGTTCGCCGCCTGATTGTACCAATAGGTAGCGGAAACAAGCTGCCTTGTTGTATAGGGCGCGTTCTTCGCGTTCAGGCATTCGCGCACATAGTCGAGTACCGAATACTGATATTCGTTCGTGCCGATTTTCAGCGTATAGGCGGCGTCGAGGTCTGCCGCCGCGATGTTTTTCATCTCAAAGTAAATTTTACCGTCTGCTTTGGTGATGTATTCGACATCTGCGCCGTTGAATTTGACGTCGTCCTTCACGCTGTCGAACTTGGTTTGATCGGTGATTTTGTAATAGTGGCGCAACGAGGTCTTTGACTGATACAAAATCGTTGTGCCGGCGTATTCTAAACCGTAGTCTTCGAGGCCGCTCGCCATATCGCTCGCGGTGGACGTGATCATATCCGCGGTCACCTTGCTCTTGGTGTAGTCGATGTCCTCGTCGGCGAGGTTATCGGTGTTGCGGTTGAACTCCATCTGCGCCTTTGCGCCGTAGCTTAGCATTGTCTTTACAAGCGTTTCGAGCTTGCTGTATTCATATTCACCGTCGTCGTCGTATTGCTGAATAAACTTTGCTTTGTAATCCGCAGACAGCGTTGTGTCAGCGTACTTCTTGACCGAATAGGTGTCGGTACCATAGCGCTCGCCGCCTACTGTCAGCACAGCCGTTACGTCGTAGGTCATTTCGGCAACCGCTACGTTACAGGTCGTAATGTAGCCGTTGTCGGTTTTGTTGCCGGAGGTCAGGAAGACTGAATCCGTCTTTTCAACGTCGTCGACCGTCCACGAAAAGCTGACCGTCGCGCCGCTGTTTATCTCCTCATCGGTGAGATCAACATAGAAATTCAGTCCGATGTCGCCGTGGAGCGACAGGCTGTGGCCGGCAAACAGCTTTCTGACTTCATACTGCGCGGTGTAGGTCGCGTCGGCTGTCACGTCGGCGATGGCAGGCGACCAGCCCGTGAATGCGTAGAAGGTATCTCCCTCGCGCGGTCTCGCCGGGCCTTCGCCGCTGTACGCAGGCGTTGCGCGGTAATCGAGCTTGCCGCTTTGCAGCTCTGTTCCGTCATAATCCAGGAACGTAACCGTGTATTGGTTGACGGTTCTGTCGTAGGTCGCAGTGTAGGTCGCGTCGCCCGTTACTGCCGTGACGGCGGGGCTCCATTCTTTAAACGTATAGGTGTATTGCGCGTCCGCTGCCTTGGTCGGGGTGCTGCCGCTATAGACGGGCGTGACGCTTTCCCTGACCCTGCTGCTCTGCAGAACGGTGCCGTCCTCGTCGACGAACTTGATCTCATGCTCGGGAGCGTCTGCGCCGCACCATGTGCAGACGCCCTCCACATAGTGGTGATCGCAAACCTCCGTATGGACGGAGGTTTGGCTCTGCGCGGTTGAAACACGGTTTGCGGCGTCAACATAGCTCACGGTTGAGCCGCTGACCGTGCCGACCTTGATGCGAACATCTTCGGTGCCGAGCGTGAGCGTGCCGCTGTCTGTGACGCTCGCGCCGTGGCCGAGCGCCTGCGCGCCGTAGCCGCCGGGAGTCGCGGTGACCGTACCGCCCGTTATGGTAATCTTGCCGCCGGCGCTGCCGTAGCCGCCGCCGAGCGCCGCCGCGTCATAGGTGGATGTGAGATTGAGCACGCCGCCGTTGACGGTGACGTTGCCCGCACTTTGTGTATTGCCGCCGCCGAGCGCCGCGTATTTGTTGTCAGGCGCGGTGACGGTCAACTTACCTGTCTTGTTTCTCTGCTGCCAAATGGTCAGCGAATTGCCCTCCGCTGCGTTGATTCCCTTGGGCACGGTCAGCTCCGCGCCGTCGCAGAGAATCAGGTTGACGTTGCCCGTAACGGTGACGCGGCTGTCGATGGCCGTGTTTTCGGTCACGGCGTACCAGCCGGAGGTCAGAGCGGTGGAGGCAGTGCTCACGGTTCCGTAAGCTTGGGAAAGGAAACGCACATTGCCGTCAAGATCCAGATACTCCATTGCATCGGGCGGGGCAAGCGTTTTTCCCGCGATTGCCGAAGCGTCGATTTTGCCTGCCGGATAAACTGTGCCTGCGTTATCTTTAAATTCTTTTTTCAGCGTGACGGTTCCGATGTATCCCCCCGAATAAAGGCTGTCGGCAGCATTCGTCCAGCTGAGTTCGACGGTACCGCCGCCGATAACGCCGCAGCCGATGGAGGAAGCGTTGACATTACCTCCGTTAATGACAACATCGGCGTTGCCGACAAAAGCCGCGCCGACGCCTGCTCCGTAGCCATTAGTCGTTGCGGTAACAGTACCTCCGTCGATAACAACATTAGCGTCTCCGTCACGACCTCCGCCGACGGCTGCTCCGGCGCCATTATTTGTTGCGGTAACAGTACCGCCGTTGAGGGTAATCGTGCTGCCGTCACAGTTTGAACCTCCGCCGATTGCCGCGCCGTGAGCATCAGGATTACTGATTTCCGCGTTAACGGTGCCGCCGGTGACGTCAACAAAGCCATTGCCACTTGCGCCACCGCCAATCGCTGCACCATAAATATCACAATATCTATCCGAGAAAGACGTGTACGATTGCCAGTATGGATCGATGACCGCGTTAACGGTGCCGCCGTTGATGGTGACATTGCCGCCTGCGCCGCGGCCGCCGCCAATCGCTGCGCCGGAAACCGTGGCTTTTGTCTCAGAGGAATAGGGCGGATACTCGCTCGTCGCCCCCCTGTAAGGGGCGATGATCGCGTTAACAGTGCCGCCGTTGATGGTAACATAGCCTTTGCCCTCTGCTCCGCCGCCGATTGCAGCGGCGTAAAAGTAACTTGACCGGCTCGTAACGTTGATGACGCCGCCGTTAAAGGTAATGGTGCCGCTGTTTTTGCCATTTTTGCCGCCGATGAAAGCTTCCGTAACGCTGTCGGTGGAATTATATCCTTCGACTGTCAGGGCGCCTGTGCCCGCGCTCTGCCCGTAAACGGTCAGGCTGCTGCCCTCGTTGACAGTGATGCCGGAGTCTGCGGTCAGCGTCGCGCCGTCGCAGAGAATCAGGTTGACGTCGCCCGTACAGGTGATTCTGCGGAAGGTGCTCGTGTCTGCGGTCACAGCGTACCAGCCTGCCGCCCATTCGGTAACCGGCGACGTGACCGAAACAGCTGACGCCTGCTGCGTCACACCATCTTCGTCCACATACTCGACCAACGACTGTTCGCCGACCGCTTCGGTTTCGCCGTCAATCTCCTGCGCGAACGCGGGAACAACTGTCGCCGGCACGCACAAAATCACCGCCAGCAGCACCGCTACGACAGCTTTTAGTTTTGTTTTCATATGACAGACCTCCTTTTCTTCGGTAATTCCTTTATTATCAGGGCAATAAAGGACATTCTGATGAGAAAAGTTAGCATATCCTTTGTTCCGCTGTCAATAGTATTCTACATATTTCGGGTGATTTTATGCGTTTTTTGTTTCTTCTAAACAAGTCGGTCGGTTCTGCTTTTTGATTTGTGCGGAAGAAAAAAGCTTGCCGTTTGTCGGAAACGGCAGCGCCGGAACAACGTAATTTCCATAAAGCAAACAAACGGACTTCCGAGTATCAGGCGATCGACCCTTATCGGAAGTCCGTTTAATTTATATATTTGTTGCGCTTTTCTACACCGGCAGCGCTGATTAATCGTCTTTCAAAAGCTCAATTAATGTTTTCTTAAATGAGTTGTCCGCTGTTTTTGTCGCGACGGAAAAATTGTAATCATCATATTCCACTCCGTTGTCATAGCCGAAGCCCTCCTGATAAAGGATCACCTGACCGTAGGCTTCGTTATCCTCTGTCATCACCGAAGCGTGGCAGGCTTTGGTTTCAAGCAGATATCCGTCCCACAGCACGCAGGCCATTGCGACTCCGTCGGGGATATCGACCTGCTTGAGCCCGCGTTTTTCCGCGTAGAACTGAAGCAGTCCCGCGAATGACTTGGAAACAAACGAAGACAACTCGCCGTTTTGCGCCGCTTTGTCAAAATCATCCTTGGAAAAGGTCGTTGCTTCGGTAACAACATCAAGCCCGATCGCCGTAACGGGCACACCGCTTTCCGTCAGCACCTTATACGCCTCGGCGTCGTGATAGACATTGAACTCCGCAACGGGAGAAGCGTTTCCTGTTCCAAAGCCGCCCGTTCCCATTGACCAGTATCTTTTGACATGTTTCATCGTTTCGGGATCCTTATCAAGGGCAAGCGCGAGATTCGTGACCGGCCCGAGCGCGACGATTTCAACCTCATCGGGATCAGCCTTGACTGTTTCAATGATAAAATCAACCGCACTCTTATCCTCTGCTTTCCGGGTCGGATGAATCAGGTCGTTATCCCCCATGCCGTCCTTACCGTAGACGCTGAAGGTCTCTCGCTTTTTCCCGGTGTATGTCGCGCTCGCTCCCTTATAAACAGGCGCGTCGCAGCCGGCGATTTCAAGCGTCATCAGCGCGTTATTGACCGCCTGCTCAAGCTCAACGTTACCCGCGGAAACCGTCACGCCGAGTATTTCAACATTTTCGGTCTTAGCCGCAATGACCATCGCAACCGCATCGTCGCCGGCTGTGTCGGTATCGATGATGATTTTGCGTTTTTCCTTTGACCCGGCAGTAATGATTTGACTGTTTTCGGCGGCGGCTGATGATTCCGAAGCGGTACAGCCGGCAGAAAAAACGGTAAGCGCAGCAAGAAGCAATGCCATTATACTCTTTCTCATCCAATACCCCTAACCATTCGTTTTTACTTATCCTCTTATCCCGCAAACCGCGTTCCCGTCTTTCGTTAAGGATACTTGCCTGCCGGATGGAATAATCCTGTCCATAATCATACACTATTAACCTGAAAAATTCAATATCAATCCGGCAAAAAAGTAACGGCGGCAGGAATATTCTTCAACAACCGGCTCCAACAGCCACACTTCCCTTTCACTTGACTACTCGGCTGAAGAATATCCTGCCATGCGTGACATATCAATAAAACAGAGCATACAGAAGGAGAAGAGTTTCCTGTGTAGAATAATTAGGGTAACGCCTGTTGTCGGTTCGATGCGCCCGTATTTTTCTTTGTGATCATAGCGGCTTATCCCTTTTACACTGCGACGCTGACCTGTAACAAACAACGGCGCCGCCTGATTCGGATCGAGTCAGGCGGCGCTGTTTCAGGTTTTCGCTATCATTAATCAAAATAAGCGAAGGCTTCTTCATAATAGAAGTAGAACGCCTTGATCGCGTTTTGCAGCTTTTCGTCCTGTGTTTTGTCATCAAGAACGTACCTGCAGTAGTTCAGCACGCTGTATTGCATGGCGTCGTTTCCGTTGATATGCAGCCTGAAGGCGTCGCCGAGCGACTTGGCTTTAATTCCCCTGATGCGCGCGATCTGATAATTGCCCGATTCCGCTTTTTCCACATCATAGTCTTCACAGGAGAAACTGAGGTCATCACCGCTCCTGAAGTAGAGCGAAAGGGTGGTCTCGGACTTCAGCGAAAGCGTCGCGCCTACGAAGGTCGTGCCCTTGGGCAGCCCGTAGAGAACAGGATCATCTGCACTGAAATCGGGTTCGCCGAGCTTCCTTTCGTCGACGGACAGGCCCGCGTTCGCAAGCTCACCGGTATTCTTATCGAAGTAAAGCTGGGAGAATGCGCCGTAGTTGAGCGTCGCCTTGATGAGAGCAACGGCTTTTTTCCACTCTTGGTTTTCATTGGCGTGCGCGATCAGATAATCCGCGTATTCCTTGACGGAATAGGTGTACTCGCTGCCGAATGTCTCGCCGTCGATGATCTGTGCCTTGATCTCGGAAGTCATTTCCTTCGCCGCGACCTGACACTTGAATACATAGTAGGTCTTGTTGCTGGAGGTGACCTGCCGCGCGTCCTTGACGGGAACAGACTGCGTCACATCGCCTTCTCCTGTGGGGATCGTAAATTTCATACAGGCTGTTTCGCTTGCCGCGATCCCGGGAGCCAGCTCCATATAGAAGTTGATGCCGATGTCGCCGTCGAGCGAGATGGAATGACCGATCAAGCTCACGCCTACGCCGTCACTGTAGGTGAACACAGCGGTATAAGCCGCGTCGCCGGTTACCGTGGGAAGATCGGTACCCGCGGCGTAGGTAGTCGTGCCGTCGCTCCATCCGACGAAGGTGAAGCCGTCCTTTGCCGGCGCGGCGTGCGTGGGAACCGCGCCTTTTGCTACGGTTGTTGTGTCTATTGTGCTGCCGTCGTCCGTTTTCCAAGTAACGGTGTATGCTTCCGCGATAGTTGCGGAGATTTCCGTTACGGGAATATCGTTGATATTTTTATCGCCGACAACCTTGTAACACATCGTATACTCGCCCGCTTCAGCGGCTTTGGGAATAGTCTCCAACCATGTTTCAACTGCCGGAGCAAGCGGTTCGTTCGAATTATACAAGTAAGGTTTGACAGTAACAACATTTCCGTCTGCAGCCGTAACCAGGAATGAATTAGCATCATCGCCGTCCATCTCCCCCGAAGTTCCGTCGGTGCACTCATATTTCAGCTGACCGGACTCATAGCTAATCCATTAAAATGCCGAATTTTCGAATTGAACTGCACCGTCACCCGCAAAAGTAATCGTGCTGTTATTGTGCGGATAAATAATATCACCGTATTTTAAATCGGGGACATTAACTTCGCTGTTATCATAAACATCGGGGATTCTCGAAAAACCGAACTGAAGTGATCCGAAATCGGTTTCGGCGAGACTGAGAAGCTCCTGTTCCTCGCAGGTTTCATACAGACCGTCCGCCGCCGCAACATTGACCGCAGGGGTGACCTTAGCAATGTCAACGGTACCGATCAGCGTCGGTTCAACATCATCAACCTCACCGTTTCCGTCAACCTTATAGAAAACATTATAGCTGCCGGCGTCGGTTGCGGCAGGCAGGTCAGTCGTCCAGTTATCAATTACATAAGTTGGTAATGAACCGTCTGTATATTTCAAAGGCTCAACAGTAACGCTTGCCGGCGAGGATACCGTGCCGTTCAAGGACGAGCTGGAGCACACCCGCGCCTACCTCGCTGTTGAGCAGGCACAGTTTGAGGATGTCCTATTTGTCGATTTCGACACGCCGCACACCCTGTTCCGCGTGCCGCCGCTGACGCTGCAGCCGATCGTTGAGAACGCCGTCAAGCACGGCATGAAATCGAGCAGCGACCCGATTCATATCACCGTCACCACCCGAAAGACAGCATCGGCATACGAGATAATAGTGGAGGACGACGGCTACGGCTATAACCCGGTCAAAGACAACGAGCCGCATACCGCGCTGAAAAATATCCGCCAGCGGCTCGAAATGATGTGCAAGGGTACATTGACCATCACCCCGCGCGAAGGCGGCGGTACGGTGGTCATCGTATCCATTCCTCAATAGCCGTACGTCACTGTCACCGATGCGGCAGGAAAATACGTCATGACGTCCTCCGTCCGGAAGCAGAGGATTTCCGGGTCCGTCCGTTCGCAGCCTTCTTTCATCCTGTTCTCCCTCCATCATCCGAAGCAGGCGAGATGACGGCATCTTCTGCGCTCGCCGTTACGGGGGCGATGCTGAACAAACAGATCACCATCGTAAGTGCCGGCTGAAAACTTAAAATTCTTTTCCGGTGTTTCATCAGTGAGCCTACTCACATCATGTATGTGTTTTGCCTGTTATAATACTCTTGACATCACAGCTGATTTATTCGGGAACGATGCGAAGTCCTTTGTTCTTCACTTAGTATAAGTACCGCCCTGTCGAGCAATCGGCAGGGCGGCGACTCTGTTTCACTTTCTTTGAAATCAGAATGGTAAAAAAAGGATCACCCACTCCCGTGAACCACATAATTTCCGGGAGTGGGTGAATTGCCTTATCGTTATTCTGTTTTATTTCCGGCTTACCTTTATTTTGATAAGCGCAATAAACGCAACTACAAATATTATTCCAAATAATACGAACGAAATAAAAGAGCCGGCAACTGCAAATGACCCCCAACAACCATTCTCACTGAAAATCACCAATCCCAAAACATCAACAAACAGGTTGATCAACGCGAGCGGCAAGCCGATGTACGCGATCGCATTGAGAAGCTTGTTCTCTTGTCGTTCGACGTATTCTTCCGTAAAATGATAAATACCGTCAACCTTTTGATTGAGTTTATCCAGCGATTCATCAATATTTAACTCGTTTTTCAGCATATCAAATTCTTCTGCGCCCTGTTCCTGAACGGTCAGAT
>ONEN01000098.1:0-1559 GCA_900316815.1 uncultured Eubacteriales bacterium
GGGGCTGCCGCCGGGACCCATCTGCAACCCCGGTAATGACGCCATTTTGGCGGCGCTGCAGCCTGCCGACTCCAACTATCTGTTCTTCTGCCACGACAGCAGCGGTCAGGCGTTCTATGCCTCGACGATCAGTGAGCATGAGGCGAACCTGGAGAGAATCAAGAATGATGAATAAACCTGAAATATTGTCTCCCGCGGGCGACATGGACAGCCTGCGCGCTGCCCTTCGCTTCGGGGCGGACGCGGTTTTCCTCGCGGGAAAGGCGTTTGGTATGCGTTCCGCGCCGCGCAATTTCAGCGAGGATGAGTTGAAGGCTGCCTGCGCGCTGGCGCATGCGAGGGGGAAGAAAATTCACCTGACGGTGAACACTTTGCCCCGAAACAGTGAGCTGCCTGCCTTGCCTTCGTTTCTGGCAATGGCGCAGGACTGCGGCGTTGACGCGTTCATCATCGCTGACTTGGGCGTATTCGACGCGGCAAGACGCTATGCCCCGCGGGTGGCGCGGCATGTGTCCACACAGGCGGGCGTCACCAATTATGCCGCCGCCAACGTGCTCTATAATATGGGCGCGTCCCGTGTGGTAATGGCGCGAGAAATACCGCTGGAAGAAATCGCGGAAATCCGCGCCAGGGTTCCCAAGGCGCTGGAAATCGAGTGCTTTGTTCACGGTGCCATGTGCGTGTCTTTCTCGGGCAGGTGCCTGATCTCGAGTTATATGACGGGCAGAGACGCCAACCACGGCGACTGTGCGCAGCCTTGCCGATGGAAGTATCATCTGTTTGAAGAAACACGCGAGGGGCAGTTCTTTCCCGTGGAGGAGGAGAACGGCGGCACCTACCTGTATAACTCCCGCGATTTGTGCATGATTGAGCATATTCCCGAGTTGGTGAAGGCCGGCGTTTCCAGTTTTAAAATCGAGGGCAGGGCAAAGTCCGCCTACTACACCGCCGTTACCACCAACGCCTACCGCAAGGCAGTGGATCAGTATATGGAGGACGGCGACCCGTTTTCGCTTCACCCGTGGATCCGTGAGGAGCTGGAGAAAATCAGCCACCGCGAATACAATACAGGCTTTTATTTCGGAGCGGAGCCGGGGCAGGTGACAGGTGACGGCGGCTACATCCGCCGCTATGATAACGTTGCTGTCTGTGAGAAAAAAATCGACGGCTACACCTCCCTTGTTTCCCAGCGCAACAAGTTCTGGGTCGGCGATACGCTGGACGTGCTGCCACCGAGCGGTATCCCGTTTGAAATAACCTGTATCAGCCTTACGAACGAGGCAGGGGAAAGCGTGGACAGCGCGCCGCATCCCACCGAGCGGCTGTTGATGCTCGCCGACAGGGCGGTGCCCGCAGGCTCGGTAATCAGAAGAAAAAGAGATTAGCATTTTACAATCATTACATAAAGGAGTAATCTAACAATGCAGTGGACAGGACTAAACGAATTGCGTGAAAAGTTCCTCTCGTTTTTTGAGTCGAAGGGATGTCTCCGGCTTCCCAGCTTTTCGCTGATTCCAAAGGACGACAACAGCCTTTTGCTGATCAACAGCGGAATGGCT
>ONEN01000098.1:1577-8246 GCA_900316815.1 uncultured Eubacteriales bacterium
CATTGAGCGCGTGGGCATCACCGCGCGCCACGGCACCTTTTTTGAGATGCTGGGTAACTTCTCGTTCGGCGACTATTTCAAGCGCGAGGCGACCGCGTGGGCGTGGGAGTTCTTCACTAAGGTGCTCGAGCTGCCCGAGGATAAGCTGTATGTTTCCATTTATCAGGACGACGATGAGGCGTACGATATCTGGACGAAGGAAGTGGGCGTAGACCCCGCGCATATGGTGCGTCTGGGCAAGGAGGACAACTTCTGGGAGCATGGCTCAGGTCCCTGCGGACCCTGCTCCGAAATCTACTTTGACCGCGGTCCCGAAAAGGGCTGCGGCAGCCCCGACTGTCACGTCGGCTGCGAGTGCGACCGCTTTGTTGAGGTGTGGAACCTCGTATTCACCCAGTTTGAAAGCGACGGCAAGGGTACCTACACCCCCCTGGAGCATCCCAACATCGATACGGGCATGGGATTGGAGCGTCTTGCCTGCGTTATGCAGGAGGTGGACAACCTCTTCCTCGTGGACACCGTACAAAATATTATGAAACACATCAGCGAAATCACGGGCGTCCGGTACGGCGAGGATGAGAAGTCCGACATTTCTCTGCGCGTTATTACCGACCACATCCGTTCCACCACCTTTATGATCGGCGACGGCGTCATGCCCTCCAACGAGGGCAAGGGCTATGTGCTGCGCCGTCTGCTCAGACGCGCCGCGCGTCACGGCAGACTGCTCGGTTATCACGAGCCCTTCCTTTACAAGGTCTGCGACACCGTTATCCGCGAAAACCTCACTGCGTATCCCGAGCTGAAGGAGAAAAAGGACTTCATCACCAAGGTGATCCGCGTGGAAGAGGAGAGCTTTGCCAAGACCGTTGACCAGGGCTTCAAGATGCTGCAGAACCTCATGGAGCGCAATGACGTCGAGGTCATCAGCGGCGAGGACGCCTTTAAGCTCAATGATACCTTCGGCTTCCCGATTGACCTTACCCGCGAGATCCTCGAGGAAAAAGGCATGAAGGTAGATGTAGAGCGCTTCCATGAGCTGCTGCTCGAGCAGAAAAGGCGTTCCCGCGCAGCCAGAAAGAACGCGGGCGCGGATGCCTGGATCAGCGACAACACCGATCTGTCCGATATTGCCAAAACCGAATTTGTCGGCTATACCGATTTGACGGCTGACGCGAAGGTGCTTGCCATTGTCAAGGACGGTGAGCGTATTGAATCAGCCGGAGAGGGAGACAATGTGCTGGTTGTGCTCGACAGGACGCCTTTCTACGCTGAGAGCGGCGGACAGGTGGGCGACACCGGCGAGCTGACTGCCGAGGGCTTCTCTGCCGATGTGGATAACACCACCAGGGATGTTTCCGGCAATATCTTCCTGCACGCCTGTACCGTTGACGAGGGTGGTCTTTCTGTCGGCATGACGGTAAAGGCGGCTGTGGACAAGGCGCGCAGAGATGACATCAAGCGCAACCATACCGCGGCGCATCTGCTGCAGGCGGCACTGCGTGAGGTGTTGGGCAGCCATGTGCAGCAGGCAGGTCAGTTGGTATCTGACGAGTGTGTGCGCTTTGACTTCACCCACTTTGAAGCGATGACTGCCAAGGAGCTGCTGGATGTAGAGCAGATGGTCAACGACAAAATCTTTGAAGCGATTGCCGTGGATACGCGAGAGATGCCGATCGAAGAAGCCAAAAAGCTCGGCGCGATGGCGCTGTTCGGCGAGAAGTACGGCGACACCGTGCGCGTTGTGAGCGCGGGCGATTTCTCCGTTGAGTTCTGCGGCGGTACGCACGCGGAAAACACGGCCATGCTCGGACTGTTCAAAATCCGTCAGGAGGGCTCCGTTGCGGCTGGCGTCAGAAGAATCGAAGCGCTCACAGGCAGAGGTGTGCTCCGTTACATCAACAACGCGCAGGCGTTGATTGGCAACGCTGCGGCAGTGCTCAAGCTTTCCAACCCCAAAGCCATTGTCGAGGGTGTGCAAAAGGCGGCGGAGCAGATTAAGTTCCAAAGCAAAGTGATCGAGCAGCTCAACAGCAAAATCGCTTCGGCACAGATGAAAGCTATGATGGCAAGCGCCGAACAGGTTGACGGTCTGTTGCTTGTGACGGGTATCACCAAGGGCGTAAGCGCCGACGTACTGCGCGGCATGTGCGAAGCGGGCATTGCGGATAAGCCTGAGCTGATTGCAGTGGTGGCAACCGTCAACGACGGTAAGATCAACATTGCGGCGGCATGCGGCAAGAGCGCTGTTGCCAAGGGTGCGCATGCGGGCAAGATCGTCAAGGCGGCTGCACAGGCTGCAGGCGGCAACGGCGGCGGAAAGCCCAATCTGGCAATGGCGGGCGCCAAGGACGAAAGCAGGCTTGCGGAAGCGCTGCAAATCGGTAAGGACGCCGCGAAATCGATGCTTCGGTAGCCTTTTCCCATAACAGAACGGGACGGTCAGTAGGGTTGTAAAATTGAAACAAAATCGTCGATGATTTCTTGTGAAAAGCGACGGACAAAAATTTTTCAAAAGTATTGAAGTTTTATCGCATTTATTGTATAATTTAGTTACTGAGATTTATCATGTTCTCGGACTATGAACAAACTAGGAGGAGTAAAAAAATGTTCAAAAAAATAGTTGGCATTGCTCTTGCGGCTATGCTGGTCGGTTCCACCGCTGTTGTTGCGGCGAGTGCTGCGGAGACTGATGAGGCAGTTGCGGCTGCTGACGCTTCCGCTGTAGCGGCTGCGGATGATTCTTCCGTTGCTGCTGCTGATGATTCCGGTTCAACGGGTGACGGCAACAAGATTTATTTCGACGCTAACAGCGCAGGCTGGAACGCCACCTACATCACTGTTTACATCTATGATCACAACGGTGACGCTCTTATCCCTTGGGGCGCCAATAAGGGTCGTATGAAGGACGAGGGTGACGGAAAGTGGTCCTTCGACCTTGACGCTAAGGGCATCTCTCTCAGCAGCACCACCGGTTGTATCTTTACTGCTGACTGGGGTCTGCAGACCTGCGACATCATTGCCCCACCCGATGCTATCGGTGCAACTGCGAGCTGCACGGGCGAAGAACTCGAGAACAACGTTGACTCCACCAAGAAGAGCAAAAAGATTGCTTGGAGCAACGGTGCCGGTGGTGTTCCCAAATGCATTACCTCCATCGGTAACGTGATCGGCGATGTTTACTGGGAAGGCGAGACCGGTTATTCCATGTTCGTAAACTTCCTTAAGTCCACCGGTGCTGACGGTATCGACAATGCGAAGAAGTACACCGGCAAGACTGACCAGCAGGTGATCGATGACACCGCGGGTGCGCTTGGCCTTTCTCAGGATGAGATCACCAAGGCTATCACCGAGTCCGGCAGAACCTTCGAGTGGAAGGGTTCCGGCGGCGGCACCGAGACCACTACCTCTGCAAGCGGCGGCGGCTCCGGCTCCGGCGGTTCCAGCTCCGGCGGTTCCAGCTCCGGCAGCTCCGGTTCCAGCAGCTCCGGTTCTTCTTCTTCCGGCAGCTCCACTACCACCACCGTTACTTCCGGTGAGGGTGACACTGTTTACTTCGTAATCGGCGGCGTTATGCTGGCGGCTCTCGGCGTATTCTTCCTCGCAAGAAAGAAGAGAGAGTATTAATCCATAATGGTAATAAAAGAGGCGTGCAGCTTGCACGTCTCTTTTTCATACGAAAAAAGCAGCGCCCGAGATTATTCTCAGGCGCTGCAGCTATTCTGTTACAGGTTGATAATTTACGGATACATATTTGCAAATTCCTGCAGCTTTTTGTCGCTGATTCTTCCGTTAAGTACAGCACCTTCTACAATGCGCGTGCGCGGCGCGCTCGGCTGCAAACCAATGGCAGTTTTTCCAAAGGCTGAGCCGCCCGATGTGGCAAACAACACGACGGTTTTGCCGCTGAAATCATGCGCTTCCAAAAAGCTGTTGATAATAGTTGGAGCGACATACCACCAGATGGGAAAACCTACAAACACTGTTTTACATCCGTCAACAGGCGCGTCTTTATCAGCCAGTGTGGGACGGAAGCTTTTGTTGCTCATTTCAACCGAACTCCGCGATTGTTTGTTGGTCCAGTTGAGATCGTCGCTGTTGTAGGGGACAGCAGGCTTGATTTCATAAAGCGTTGCATCAGCTGCCATAGCAAGTCTTCTGGCGATTTTTGCAGTGGTGCCGCTCGCGGAAAAATACGCAACCAAACGTTTGCTCATAAGCCGACCTCCTTTTACAAGCTTTCTTTTAAGATAGTTACCACGTCCTCGCGCGTGAGCTGCTTGTAGCCGCCGTCGAGCAGAATGGTCGCGTCGGCGATTGCCTCCAGCATGTCCTCGGTGACGCCCAGCTCACGCAAATTCATGGCGACGCCGATAGTTCTCATCCACTGCTCCATCGCGGCAAGCCCCTCCGCTGCAACCTCTTCGTCCGTTTTGCCGTCGGGACAGACCTGCCATACTTCTTTCGCAAAGCGGACGAACTTCTTTAACCCGCAGCGCATAATGCTCCTGTAATAGGGGAGAGATACCGCTGCGAGGGTCATGCCGTGTGTCGCGTCGGTAATGGCGCCGACCGCCTGACCAATCATATGTACCATCCAGTCAGTTTCTTTGCCCATTGCAATCAGGGTGTTGAGCGCCCAAGTGGCTGTCCACATGATGTTGGAGCGCGCTTCGTAGTTCTGCGGATCTGCAACGGCAATCAGCGAACTGTGAATCAGCGACTTCATCAATCCTTCCGCGAGGTAATCGCTGGTGTTGTCGTCTTCACCCGAGAAATACTGTTCGCAAATGTGGTTGAAGATGTCGTAGATGCCCGAAACCATCTGACGCTTGGGCAGGGTCAGGGTGAAACGCGGATTCAGGATGGAGAACTTGGGCATGACTTCGTCGCCGAATACATGACCGATTTTCAGGTGCTGATCGTGGTTGGTAATGACCGATCCGGCATTCATCTCGGAGCCTGTTCCCGCCATGGTGAGAACGCAGCCGACGGGAATGATCTCACAGTCAGGTTCCTCGAAGCGGAGGAAATACTTGTCCCAGGGGTCTTCATCGCAGTTAACAGAGACGGATACCGCCTTGGCGTAATCGCAGCAGGAGCCGCCGCCGACCGCCAGAAGCAAATCCACCTTGTTATCCCTGGCAAGCTTGACACCCTCGCGCAGCTTGTCTGCAGTCGGATTTGGCATTACGCCCGCGTCCTCCACTACGGTTTTGCCGTTTGCATTAAGGATGTTTATGACTGCGTCGTAGATGCCGTTTTTCTTCACGGAGCCTCCTCCGTAAATCAGTTGTACGGTCTTGCCGTATTTGGGCAGTTCGTCGTTGAGAAAGCGGAGAGAATCGTCTCCGAAATAGAGCTTTGTGGCATTGTGATAGCTGAAATTACCCAGCATGGTTATCTTCTCCTTTGTATTATTGTTAAGATATGCAGCGAGCCTACGGCAATAATTTTACCAGACACTGATAAACCAATTCGTAAATCGTTGTGTGCAGCGGGCGCATGTTAATCAGTTCCATTGCTTTGATTTGCTTGGTTGTGTGAAACGCGAAGGGGTAAACGCCGAGCAGAAAACCAGAAAACTGTATACAAAATGAATCGCATTCTTTGTCGCTCGCTTGCGGACAATAGGCTTTCACGGCGTCGATGAGCAGGCAAAGGGCATTTTGTAAACATAGCTTGAATTGTGCCAGGTGCTCCACGCGGCTGTTTTCCTCAATTTCATAGAGGTTCATATTCTGCAGGCGCAGCATCATTTCGCGTCCGTCCAGGGTGTGCGCCAACAGTTCGGCAGCAGATTCTCTGTTGCCGTCGATTTGGGTCACCGCATACGCAAGCGCGCCGCACCATTTTTCATATTCGCGGATCAGCAGCGCCAACAGTATTTCATCCTTGGTTTCAAAATAAGTGTAAATTGCCGGACGGGTAAAGCTGGTGGCAGTGCTGATTTCCTTGATGGTCACACCGTAAAAACCCTTTTCCGTGTAGATTTTCTCGCAGGCATCTACAATTTCCCTTTTGCGCTGTTCCTTGTGTTCGTCGGTTACCTTTGGCATTTTGCGTCACCTCTTGTGTATATTTACACTATGTCAATATTATAACATATAAATGACACAGTGTCAATATTGTTTCAAAATGAAACAGGGTTCAAAGCGAACCCTGTTGAATATTATCTGTTCAATTATCCCATTCTGTGTGCTACGGCAATCATCACGGTGCGACCCTGCATCAGAATGTGTCTGTTTTCGAGCACAACGTTATCATTTTCGCAGATAACATGCTCCGGATCTCTGCCGGTGTCCACATAGAGGTGCCACATGTAGTTGGGCGGCAGTCCGGGAAGCTCGATGTCTGCCTGATCCCAATGTGCGTTGATGCCGAAGTAGACGATTTCGTCAACCAACGGAATGCTCGAAGCACCCGCGTACATGACGCCCACATAGCGAGACTCGGGATTAAAATTCGTTTGCCATGGTCTGTGCGAATGAAGGCTTTCGGGAGGCAGGGTACATTCACTTTCGCGTCTCTTCTTGGTGATTACCTTAAAGCGCTTGCGGAAGTTAATCATGTATTTGAAGAACTCAAAAACATCGTTGAACTGCTCTTTGCGCGTCCAGTCCAGCCATGAGGTGATGTTGTCCTGACAGTAGGCGTTGTTGTTGCCAAACT
>ONEN01000023.1 GCA_900316815.1 uncultured Eubacteriales bacterium
AACGTCCTGGGTTTCGGCTGTCTGCATGTCGCCGCTCTGGGGATGAGCCGACTTGATGGTGTAGGTGTAGTAGGTGTTGACGATGTCGCCCTCAACGGTGGCAGTCCAAACACCCGTCCACTTGTCTCCGTCCATCAGCTTCTCCATCGCAATGGTGCCGAGTTTCTGCGCGCCTTCCTCACTGTCGGAGCCGGTTGCATAACGGTTGAGTTTGACTTCTGTCGCGGTCGGTGACCAAACCTTGAACACAGTACGTTCTTTAGTGTAGGTCGCACCGAGATCGTTGCCGCTGTAGGCATATTCCTTGTCAATCGCGTCGCAGGCAGCAACGTTGCGATCGGTGGTTGCTGCGCCGACGGCGCCGTCATCGGTGGCCGCGAAGCCCGCGATAACGCTTGTGGAAGCAAGCATACACGCCGCAAGAACAGAAGAAATAACCTTCTTTGATGTTCTCATTAGATAATCCTCCTTGAAAATTGTAAAATATACACATTCCGCAAACGCGGAATATTTACCGGGCTTATTTCTCAGACGCTTTTTCCTCTGCGTCTTCCGCGATATCCATTGCCGCTCTGAGCTTCTTTTTGCGGTTGATCCGCGACAGCACCACCGACACAACACACAGCGTAAATATGACGCCGACGCCGATGAAAATCAGCACCGAAGCCTGCTTGAGCGGATCGGGATCGCTGTCATAGTTGAGGATGACATTGATTTCGCCCTTTTTAAAGCTTCCCGCTACCTCGGGCGGCACCTCAACCAAGGACTTTTCCTCATACTCGTTCTGCTGAACATTATACGCCTCTCCCTCGGCGCCCGTCAGGGTTTCGGTTTCAATCACCGAGCCGTCATCGTTCATGTAAATCACATTGACCTTACAAACGCTCTTGTCGGCGTCGTCCGTCACGCGCGTGTATTTGTAGAATACTGTCACGTCGCGCTCGCCCATCACGCCGGCTCCGTTTTCGGGAAGCTTATCGAGCACCAACGAGTAATTGTCAATTTCGGGCAGCGCGGGCGTGTGGTACTTCTGCCCCACGCGGTTGCGGATGACGTAAGCGTCCGCCAGCTCCGAGTTGTTGATATCGTCGACAAATTTGATGATCACATTCGCCATCTTGCCCGTGTAGGGAGCCACATAGACGTCCACATGATCCATCTTCTCTTCAAACATACCGTTTTTATCGCCCTTGATCTCCACAATATCATAATTGTACTTGGCGGCGAGCTTATTCACATCAAACACATTGCCGAGCGGCGCGTTGACAACCTGTGTGTTGATTTTTTCTTTAGTGGCGTTATTGTAATAGTTGATAACAAGCGAGCTTTCAAAGTCCGCAATACCCACGGTCTCATAGCTCTTCTTGTCCACAAGAATGGCGGCGGAGTGCGCCTTGACATTGACGCTGCCCGAACAGACGCCGAGGTTGTTCAGTCCAGCAACATTTTCATCGGCTATCCGGACCCATTCGCCCTCGACGGAGACGTTCTGATCCTTGTCGGATCCGTTAAAGAGGACGCAGACCTTATTCCACTTGCCCTTCTCGGTATTGGGTATGTAGTAGCCCTTCACACCCTTGGGCGGCTTTGAAACAGCGGTTATATGGTTGGCTGTCATGGCGGTACAGTCGGAAAACGCCGCAAAGGCGTCGCGGATCTTTAACAGTCCGTGGTAATAGGCGACGATATCGCAGTAGTTCTCCGCGTTGCGCCAGTCTATCATATTTTCCTCACGCGAGGATTTAAAGGAATTCTTGTCGCCGTCCTTGCTGCGCGCGAACTCCTCGCCCGCATAGAAGAACGGAATGCCCTGCGCCGTCACCACGATTGCCGCGGACAGCTTGTTCATCGCCACCAAATCCTCGTGACGCTTGCGGTACTCCTTATTGTTGCAGACGGAATCGACCAGCTTGTCATACAGGCAGAGGTTGTCATGGCAGGAAGCATAAGTAACACTCTGTGAGGGAACATTTGCCCATCCAAGCAGAGACTGACCTAAAAAGCCTGTTTTGAAGTTCTTTTCGGACTCGCCCGACTGGATAAAGCCCTGGTCTTTTCCTTCGGTGCTTCCCTTTATCGCGTCACGGATCGTGTCGTTAAAGGCGCCGATGCGGTCGCTCAGCTGCGTGAGATTCTGCTGATTCGCCATTACGGTGCCGTCGTCCGCCTTGGTGGGCATGTTCCATGCCTCGCCGTACATCAGAATCCTTTTGCCTGTGCCGTCCTCGTACAGACCGTCCAGCGCGGAACGGATTTCATTCATGGTGGTGACGTCGTGCAGGCCCATGAGATCAAAGCGGAAGCCGTCGATGTGGTATTCCTTCGTCCAATAGAGAACGGAATCGATCATATATTTTCTGAACATCTTGTGCTCGGAAGCGGTGTCGTTGGAACAGCCCGAGCCGTTGGAGAAGGTACCGTCATCGTTCATGCGGTAGTAGTAGTTCGGTACGGTGTACTGGAACCAGGAGTCGGTGGAATAGGTGTGGTTATACACCACATCCATAATGACGCCGATGCCCGCGTTATGGAGCGCCTGAATCATCTGCTTGCATTCCTTGATGCGCACCGCGCCGTCCTTGGGATTGCTGGAGTAGGAGCCCTCGGGAACGTTGTAGTTCACGGGATCATAGCCCCAGTTGTATTGCTTCATGATGTCCTTGCTCTCGTCTACCGAGCCGAAGTCATACATGGGCATTATCTGAACATATTTGACGCCCAGCTTTTTGAGATAGTCCACGCAGGTGGGCGTGCCGCCCAGCACGTTGTCAACCGTCGTGCCGCTCTCGGTAAACGCCAGGAACTTGCCGCGGTTCTTCTCGCTGACGCCGCTGGTCTCAGAGGAGGAAAAGTCCGCCACGGACACCTCCCAAACACTGGCGTTGGTGGGATTGGCGACCGTTACATGCGCGTCGTTCTCCCAATTGTCGGGGTTGGTCTTGCTGAGATCAACCACCATGCTGCGCTTGCCGTTGACGCCGCAGGCACGGGCGTAGACGTCGGCAGTGCGCTTGGTCTCCTCACCGTGGGTCACGGCATAATCATAATATTTTCCGAGCAAATTGCCGCTGATGGTAACCGACCAGACGCCTGATTTTTTGTCAAGCGTCAGCTTATGCGAACGGATGGACTTGCCGCCCTCTTCCTCACTGCCCTTTTCATAGATATCCACCGAAACGGCGCTCGCCTTTGGCGACCAAACCTTGAATGTGGTGGATTTTTCCGTGTAATTCGCCCCCAGATCATCGCCGTAGTAGGCGAATTTGTCGAGCTCGGCGGCATAAGCCTGATAGTTTGTTTTTTTCTCATCCGCAGAAACGGCGGATGTTGAAATAACACCTGTAGCCATAATAACTGCTAATACTCCTGTGATAATTTTTTTAAAACGCAAAGCATTGCCCCCCGTTTTAGCATAATAAATAAAAATGCGTACTTACTTGTCTATCATTTTATCACACTTTCAAAGGGTATTTAATTCCTAATTAGAATTAAATTTTATAATTGACTATTTAATTTGTAGAAAATCAGATTTAAAATATGTAGAATATTCACAAAAGCACCTTACTGTCCCCATTTCTTCTTCCCCTATCGCAACGAAAGGGATAAGCAGCTGGTGAAATAAAAAAGGAACCGCAGCCTCAGCCGCGGTTTTCCTCTAAGTATTTCAAAATTTGTTGATCGTCCCATAGCCCCAAATCATCGGTGCCGGCGAGATACTCGTTATGGTGGCGCACCTCGTGGCGGAGAATGTGCTCCATCTTTTTGCGGAACGCGTCGCGCGGCAGGTTGCCGTAAACGCGCGCGATAGAGCCGTAATAGAACACAATGGAATTGCCGATCAGGTCGCGGCGGTACTCGCCGAGAATATAGAGATCGTTCCTTTTGGCGACGGGATGATATTTGCAGTCGGGCACAATGGAGATACCGCCGTTCAGATTGCGGTACAGCTTATAGGGCATCGCGTCGGCGATCTCATCCAGGATTTGTGCGCATTCCTCAAAGCTGATCATATCGGTTTCCACTCATTAGTAGTCAAGGTAGTCCTTGAGCTTGCGGGAACGGCTGGGGTGTCTGAGCTTTCTGAGCGCCTTCGCCTCAATCTGGCGGATACGCTCACGGGTGACGTTGAATTCCTTGCCCACTTCCTCAAGGGTACGGCTTCTGCCGTCCTCCAGTCCGAAGCGCAGCTTGAGCACCTTTGCCTCTCGGGGCGTCAGTGTAGCGAGCACATCGGCGAGCTGTTCGCGCAGCATGGTGTGGGACGCGGCGTCGGCGGGAGCGGGAGCGTCGTTATCGGGGATGAAGTCGCCGAGGTGGCTGTCCTCCTCCTCGCCGATCGGCGTTTCGAGGGAAACAGGCTCCTGCGCCACGCGCATAATCTCGCGCACCTTGTCAACCGGCATGTCGATTTCCTCCGCGATTTCATCGGGAGACGGTTCGTGACCGTTCTGGTGGAGCAGCTGGCTCTGCACCTTCTTCACCTTGTTGATGGTTTCCACCATGTGAACAGGAATACGGAAGGTGCGCGCCTGGTCGGCAATGGCGCGGGTGATGGCCTGACGGATCCACCATGTGGCATAGGTGGAAAAGTTGAAGCCCTTGGTGTAGTCAAACTTTTCAACCGCCTTAATCAAACCGAGGTTGCCCTCCTGAATCAGATCGAGGAACTGCATACCCCTGCCCAGATAGCGTTTGGCGATGCTGACAACGAGTCGGAGGTTGGCTTCGGAAAGGCGCTGCTTGGCGGCGACGTCGCCGTTGGAGATGCGCATAGCCAGATCCACCTCTTCCTCACTGCTGAGGAGCGGCACTCTGCCGATTTCCTTCAGGTAGACCTTGACGGGGTCGTCGATGGTAATGCTCTGGTCACCCGAAGCCGAGGGATTGTCGTCGTTCTTGTTCTCGTTGATATCCAGCTCAAGATCTTCAATTTTGAGGTCGTCAAAATCCTCAACGATTTCAATACCCTGCGCTTCGATGGTGTCATACAGCTTTTCCAGTCTCTCGGGGTCAAAATCCTGCTCGCCGATGGCGTCCAGAATGTCCTGGTTTGTCAGCTGACCCTTTTGCTTTCCAAGCTCAACGAGTTCCTTCAGAAGGGATCTTTTCTCTTGTGCCATACTATCTTTCCTTTCACTTTTTAGCTTTCCTTAACTGTTCGAGGTAGCGGTTCAGATCTTCGCCCGACATGGCGCCCACGTCGTCGCGCTTCAGCTTTCCGCTCTCCTCACGGATCACCTTTATATATTCCTCAAGCGATTGCCTTGTTTGGGCAATGCCTGCCTGTTTGCCCAGCATTTGGTATATTTTGTTTGCCTCGTCCGCAGTGAAATCGGCGGTTACGTTCATCATCGCGTCCCGGCCGTCGCGGATACGGTTCAGAAAATACTCGTAATAGCGGCGCATAAGCGAATTTTGGAACTGTTCGGGAGCAATTTCCCCCGCTATGTGCTCCGCCGCGTCGGGATTGCGGATCAGGTACACAATCAGCGCCTCCTCCGCTGAGGAGCTGCGCGGCGCCTTCGCCTTGTCCTTGTTGATACGGTCGTTACGGCCGCTTAAATCCGCGCGGATTTTCTGCTGCTCCCTGCGGCTGCTTTCCCTGTCGCGCCGCCTGGTGCGCTTTTGCAGCTGGGTCATAAACGCGTTTTTATCAACGCCGAACTCCTTGCAGAGCCGCGTTGCGTAGACATCCTGCTCAATGGCGCTGGAAAGCGTGGCGATGACGCCCGACGCTGCCTCCAGATACTGCACCTTACCGTCCGGGGTGTCCAGATTGAAGTCGGCGCGCAGCCTTTGCAGACGGTAGTCCGTGTCGTTCCCGCTCTTTTCTACGATCGCTTTAAAAGCGGCGGGACCGTCAGCACCCTGCGATTTGATAAATTCGTCGGGATCCTTGCCGTTGGGAATGGTGAGCACCCTCACCAGCAGCCCCGCCTTGCGCAGAATCGGTATCGCGCGCGCGGTCGCCTTCTGCCCCGCTTCGTCCGCGTCGTAACAAATCACCACTTCGTCGGCGTAACGCTTCATCAACACCGCCTGCTCGACTGTGAGCGCTGTGCCGAGAGTGGCCACCGCGTTGGTGAAGCCCGCCTGACAGACAGAGATCACATCCATGTAGCCCTCGCAGAGCAGCAGCGTGCGCGTACCCGCGTTTTTCGCGTTGTTCAGCGAAAAAAGGTTTTCACTCTTTTTAAAGACGGGCGTATCGGAGGTGTTGAGATATTTCGGCTTCTGGTCGGTCATGATTCTGCCGCCGAACGCAATGACGTTGCCGCGCAGGTCGATAATCGGGAACATCACGCGGTTGGTGAAACGGTCGAACACGCCGTTGCCGCTGCGCCGCGGCACCGCCAGATTGGCGGAAACCAGCTCGTGCTCGGTAAAGCCGAGGGATTTGAGATAAACGGTGAGCGAGGTCCAGTCGTCGTCCGCAAAGCCCAGCCCGAAGTGACGGATGGTGCGGTCGCTGAGCATACGGCCGTGCAGATAGTCCAGTCCTTCCCTGCCGAGCGGCTGACAGAGCGTTTTGTAATAATAACGCGCCGCCTCTCTGTTCGCTTCATAAATGCGCCTGCGCAGCTTGGACATGCTGTCGTCGTAGCTGTTTTCAGGCATTTCCATTCCCGCGCGCTGTGCAAGGAATTTGACCGCGTCGACGTAGTCAAGATTTTCAATGCGCATAATAAAGGAAATTACATCGCCGCCTACACCGCAGCCGAAGCAATAGAAGGAGCCGTTTTCGGTGTAGATATTAAAGGAAGGCGTTTTCTCTCCGTGAAAAGGACACAGCCCCACCATATTGCGGCCCCGTCTTCGCAGGGTGACGTATGGCGCGGCAACCTCGCTGAGGTCGTTGCGCATTTTTAATTCCTGTAAAAAGCCTTCGGGAAATGCCATTTTTCTCCTCGTTTTTCTCCTCGCAACGCTGGTATTTAATCGTTCCTACCCTATCTATTCGCCGAAAAAGTATGAATTCCTCTTTTTCCGCTATATTTTTTCACTATTTTGAAAATATTCCTCGTTTTCCCGGATGATGTCCGCCTCTCCTGCCGTCGCGTCCGCGAGAACCTTGGTCAAATTTGGCAGGTTTTCGGGCTTGATATGAAATTTCACCACTACATCCGCCTCATACACCGTTTCATCCAGACCGGACGCGTGCTGCATGATCAGCGCGGCGACCTTGCCGTAGCGGGTGTAGGAGCAGCGCAGCGAACAGCGGACGCAGCGCTCCATGAGGACGATCTCCGCGGCGTCCAGACCGATCTTCGCCGCCTGAGAATAGGCGCGCACCAGACCGCCCGTGCCGAGGAGCACGCCGCCGAAGTAGCGCGTTACGACAACACAGACATCCGTTACCCCGTTTTTGACAATGACGTCCAGCACGGGCATACCTGCCGTGCCCGAGGGCTCGCCGTCGTCGCTGTAGCGCTTAGTGTTGCCCTCGCGGAGCGAATAGGCGTAGACATTGTGGCGCGCGTCCCAATGCTTGGCGCGGATGTGCGCAATAAAGTCCGTCGCCTCTTCCTCGGTGGTGACGGGCGTACAGTAGCCGATAAAGCGCGACCGCTTTTCGACAAATTCATCGTGTGCCTGTTTTTTGACGGTTTTATAATCATCTGCCATAAGGGTACCTCAAGCTAACAAATAAGGCAGCACTTTCATGCTGCCTTAGGTTTGCAAAAATTATTTTGTGATGTTGAAGCGCTTTTTAAATCTGTCAACACGTCCGCCTGTATCAACAAGCTTTTGCTTTCCTGTGTAGAAAGGGTGACACTTGGAACAAATTTCAACACGGATATCCTTTCTGGTTGAACCTGTTTCAATAACATTACCGCAAGCACAAGTAATTGTTGTCTGCTCATACTTAGGATGGATTTTCTCTTTCACTGTTTTCACCTACCTACCTTACGCAATTAACATACCGATTATACTACATATGTTCACAAAATGCAAGCATTTTTTTAAAATAATGAAAAAATTCTTTTATTTGACAACCACAGCCTGGTTGCCGATTTCCTTAAAGCGGGTTTCCGCCAGCTGTTTGTCATGCGCAACCACCTTGCCCGCAACGGAATCGCAGAAGATATATTCCTTGTCGGTGTAACCGATCAGCACCATGCAGTGCTCGTTCTGCCGCCACGCGGTGGTGTCGCCCACCTTGCATTCCGCGTTTTCGTCCACATAGTCAACGATCCACGACAAACGCTCATAGGACTCCTCCATATAGGTGGTCACCCACGTCATGACGGGGATGTCTTTGTCGATGTATTCCTGACAGAGCTGCGCGAGCGTTTCGCCCTTGATAGGATAGGCGCGGCGGTCGTCATTCTTGACTGTATCCAAATACTTGTTCATGGATTTCGCCATAGCGGGACAGAAAATGCCCGCTCCGGTAAAGATATCGCCGGCAAAGGCGGAATTCATATCGGGACCGTACATATTTCCCGCCTCGTCATACGAAAAGCTGCTGGTGATCAGATAATTCTCCACAAACTTGTATTCGTCAATATCGTAACCCAGTCCCTGCAACATCATGGTGCAGGCATACGTTTCACAGCCCGCTTTAAAATAGTCCTGCGAAATGATGGGAATACCGTTGATGCGGTGACCGACGGCGGTCTTTGCCGCAGCCGGCTGTGTTGCCGCCACGGTGGTGGGTTCCGTCTTCTGCTCCGCAGACTCCTTTTTTTCCGTGTCCGCCTTGGGCATGGCGACAGCGGAAAGGATGATTCCCAACGCAATCAGCACAGCGCACACAACGGTGGTGTTGCGCTTGAGTTTGTACGGAAACGACCGCGCCAAACGCGACAATATGCTGAAAAAGCGGAGAAAACTATTCTGTTTTGGTCTTCTTTTTTTCTTACTCATAACACCGTATTGATCGACTGACTGCTGAGGTAGTCGTCGTATTCCTCGAGGCACATATCAAATGCGCGCATTTTTTCTGCGTCCTCTTTTCCCACAAAGCGGTACCCCGATTCATTGTAACGCATGTGGGTCTGATCTTCCTTATTTTCTGCGTAACGCTGGATGAAGCCGAAATGAATGCACTCCCGCTCCACAAACGCCTTCACATGCGGATCGGACACATCGAACTCAACATACAGCCCCGTCTGCGCCTCGCTGCAGCCTGCCTTCGGCACGATCGCCTGTGCGGCAGCCTGCGCGCGGACGGGTGTATACTCCTTTTTGCCTTCAAACTGCGCCAGCTCTTTTTCATATCGCTTCTGCTGCTCGCTAAAGGAAACATAGCCGTCCGTGACGGAGAGGGTTATCCCCTTCTTTTTTGCCGCGGCAGTCATTGCCTCAAGATTGCCCGCGATCGCCGCGTGTACCTTTACAGACTGAAACTCGGCCAGCGGCGGAACATCGGTTTCCTTCATGGGACTGGCACGGTTGACGAGCTGCAGGCGTTCTTCATCGCTGAGGGAAAAACGCGGATCCTGCGCCTCCTTCTGCGCGGGAGCAAACGGATGGAAAAAGACCAGCGCCGCCACGGCGCAAAGCAGCACGGCGGCTGCCACGCCGATAAAAAGCGGTTTGTTGCGGCGGCGGAAGGGCTTGATGATGCCCGTTTCATTCTGGCGCATTGCCTGCCGCCGACGGCGCTTGGATTCTCTGTAGCTTTTTCGGTCATAGGAAGTAAAGCTCATCGTCCGGTAATCTCCGAATCCATCATTTATTTAATCGCCTTGCTGTCAATTTCTTCCTGTGCGAGCGCGACAAATTCTTCGAGCTTCATGGCGCCCAGGTCGCCCTCTTTTCTGTGACGGACGGAAACGGTGCCCGCCTCGATGTCCTTATCGCCGATGATGATCATATACGGCACCTTCTCAAGCTGTGCCTGACGGATTTTATAGCCGATTTTTTCGCTTCTGTCGTCCACTTCGGCACGCAGTCCCGCCTTGTCAAGCTCCTTCTTGATTTCGTACACATAATCGAGGTGTCTGTCGGCAACTGCCAGCAGCTTAACCTGCGTGGGAGCCAGCCACATCGGGAAGGCGCCCGCGTATTTTTCAATCAGCAGCGCGAGCGTACGCTCATAGCAGCCGATGGAGGTGCGGTGAATGATGAAGGGATGCTTCTTGACGCCGTCGCGGTCAACATATTCCATGTCAAACTTCTCCGCAAGATACGGGTCGATCTGGATGGTAATCAAGGTATCCTCTTTGCCGTAGACGTTCTTGATCTGGATATCGAGCTTGGGACCGTAGAACGCCGCCTCGCCGATACCGATGGCGTAATCGATGCCGAGGTTGTCGAGAATCTTTCCCATCATCTCCTGAACGTTGTCCCACTCCTCTTTTGTACCGATGTACTTATCGCGGTCGTTGGGGTCCCACTGGGAGAAGCGGTAGGATACATCCTCGTAAAGGCCGACCGTCTTGAGCATAAACGCGGCCAGCTCAACGCACTGTCTGAACTCGTCCTCGAGCTGCTCGGGCGTACACATGAGGTGTCCCTCTGAAATGGTAAACTGGCGCACACGGATCAAACCGTGCATCTCGCCCGAAGCCTCGTTGCGGAAAAGCGTGGAGGTCTCGTTGTAGCGGAGCGGCAGATCGCGGTAGGAGCGCTGCTTGTTGAGATACGCCTGGTACTGGAACGGACAGGTCATAGGACGAAGCGCGTAAACCTCACTGTCACTGTCGGGGTCGCCGAAAATGAACATGCCGTCCTGATAGTGATCCCAGTGGCCGCTGATTTTATACAGATCGGATTTCGCCATAAAGGGCGTTTTGGTGAGCAGCCAGCCGCGCTTCTGCTCTTCATCCTCTACAAAGCGCTGGAGCAGCTGGATGACGCGCGCGCCCTTGGGCAGCAGAATCGGCAAGCCCTGTCCGATGTAATCAACTGTCGTAAAGAAGCCGAGCTCTCTGCCGATTTTATTGTGGTCGCGCTTTCTCGCTTCCTCGAGCATAGCAAGATGCTCCTCGAGCATGGACGCCTTCGGGAACGCCACGCCGTAAACGCGGCAAAGCTGCGCCTTGGAAGCGTCGCCGCGCCAATAGGCGCCCGTGCAGTTTGTCAGCTCGATCGCCTTGATGGCAGCAACCGACATCAGGTGCGGACCCGCGCAGAGGTCGGTAAAATCGCCCTGCTTATAAAAGCTGATGTTTTCGCCCTTGTCGGTGTGCTCCTTGGCAAGCTCTACCTTGTAAGGCTCGCCCATCTCTTCGAGAAGGGCAACCGCTTTATCAGGCTCGAGCTCAAAACGGGATATTTCCAATCCCGACTTTACAATTTTTTTCATCTCCGCCTTGATTTTCTGCAAATCCTCGTTGGAGAAAGGCTTTTCTACATCAAAGTCATAGTAAAAGCCCGATTCAATGGCGGGGCCGATTGCACACTTGGCGTTGGGATACAGGTGCTTGACCGCCTGTGCCAGCACGTGAGAAGCAGAGTGCCAGAACGCATGCTTTCCCTCCGCATCGTCAAAGGTAAGCAGCTCTACCTTACTGTCCGCGGTAACGGGGGTACGCAAGTCAACAACCTCCCCGTTGACCTTGGCGCAGCAGACTGCCTTATACAGTCCCGCACCGATTGATTTTGCGATTTCCGCCGGCGTTACGCCTGCCTCAAATTCCTTGACGACGCCGCCCTTCAATTCGATGTTAATCATACTGATTCTCCTTTGATTTTTCTAATAAAGCACCGGTAGGCGCTCTCTCCCGCCTATGAAAACATTCATCTTTCAACGAGTTCATCAACGGCGGGAACAGAAGTTTCCTATTATGCAAAAAAGCCCCAACACCCCGAAGGGTATTGGGACGAATTTGACTCGTGGTTCCACCCAAATTCGACGCTTGCGCGTCCTCCGGATTCCTTAACGCGGAGCACGCCGTGCCATTTCCTGCACGGAGCTCAGGGGTGGTAATGGACGACGCCGAATGCGGAGCTTCCAGCCTGCCCCCGCTCTCTGTAATTCGGTATGCCGTGAATCGTGTCCCCGTCACAGCCTGTATTTATCTTAGCTAATATAATAACACTGCCAAATAAAAATGTCAACCTTTATTTTTTATTGCCGAGATTTTTCAGAAGCTGGTCAACGGCACTGCGTCTTTCGCGGTAAATCTCCTCGCGGGTACCGATGTTGCTGGGCGAGGGATTTGCCTGAGCCGCCTTCTTTCTCTCCTGCTCCGCCCGGATGGCTTCCTGAATGCGGCGTTCTTCCTCCGCCTTTCTGGCAGCCTCCGCAGCCAGACGGGCTTCCTCCGCCCTTCTGGCTTCTTCAATGCGGCGCGCTTCCTCTGCCTTTCTGGCAGCCTCCGCTGCGAGGCGGGCTTCCTCCGCTCTTCTCGCTTCTTCCAAACGGCGCGCCTCTTCCGCTTTTCTGGCGGCCTCTGCTGCGAGGCGGGCCTCCTCGGCTCTTCTGGCTTCCTCTAAGCGGCGCGCTTCCTCTGCCTTTATGGCAGCTTCACGGGCAAGGCGGGCTTCCTCGGCTCTGCGTGCCGCTTCAGCTGCCAGACGGGCTTCTTCCGCTCTTCTGGCTTCCTCCGCAGCGCGGCGCTCCTCTTCTATTCTTCTCGCTTCCTCCGCAACGCGGCGGGCTTCCTCCGCCTTTTTCGCCTCCTCGGCTGCGCGGCGCTCTTCACCCGCTCTGCGGACAGCTTCCTCATTATTTTTTTCGGTGGCGCGGCGACGGGCTTCTTCTATTGCTCTCGCCTTTTCTGCCACACGCGCTTCCTCGGCAATTTTGGATTCCGAAGTCATTCCGGTCTCTTCCGTGTCATTCTGCGCGCGCTTTGCGGCGTCAAGATTCAATCCGCTGTTGAATCGGTTTCTTTCCGCCTGCTCGGAATTCTTTCTCGACTCTGCCGCTCTTCTCAGCTCTTCGGACAGCCTCTCCATATTGGCGGAGGAGGATGGTCTGGAACGGCGGTTATTTCTCTGAACATTACGGTTGAGAATATCTTCAACCGACTTTTTATTGACCTCACTGCTTACAACAGCCTGAATATTACGCTGCTCCGTGGAGGAAGCGGGAATGACAACAACAGGCGCTTCTTCCTGCTGCTGCGCTGCGGCGGCTTCCTTTTCGCGTGCCTTTCTTTGCTTTTCCGCTGCCTTGCGCTCCTCAGCCTGTCTTCTGGCGGCTCTCTTCTCCTCCTCAAGCTTCCGTGCGGCTTCTCTCTCCGCTTCACGCTCCTCGGCGGCTCTTCTCTCCGCCTCGCGTTTTTCAGCGGCTAATCTTTCCGCCTCACGTCTTTTTGCGGCTCTGCGATCCTCTTTCTCTTTTTTTTTACGGCTTCTGTCACTGCCGCGTTCTTCGTTTTCAACGTCTTCGGGATACTCGGGTTCCTGACCGACAGTGAAATCGCTGTCCGGTTTTACCACATCGTTATCCGCATAACCGGAGAAGCCGATGATAAAATCATCCATGCCGGTATCGTTTCCTCTGTAGTTATCCGCATAAGGAACATCCGTCTTGCTGCCGGATCCCCCGTCGGAAAATACCAGGTCGTCTATGCTGCTGTTGATGAAGGGAGAGGGCTGCTCCTCAACGTTTTCCGGAGCGGCAACAAGGGTAGCATCGTAGTTTTCAAGAACAAACGAAGCAGCATCAACATCCTCGTCGCGCCGGCTGTTTGACATAACAACGTCGGAAAAGCTTCCGTCATCTTCATATTCATCGGGAAGGCTGTCAACGATCTCAAGCGTTTCCTTAGTATAGGTATTTCCGTAAACCTCGAGGATAAAAGACAACGCGTAAAGGCCGAGCGACATCAGCATGACGGCGTCAAACACCGACTCGCGGTAAAAGCCTTCTCTGCTCATTTTGACCATCTCATAAGCACCCGCAGTCAGCGTGAGCGCTACCATGGGCAAGCCATAAATAAACAGTCCCTTCACGGGGTTTCTTCCCTTGATGCGGGAAACAACCATGGAGTTGGAAAACAGGTAAAGCGCAATAAAGATATAGCAGAACAGACGCAGCGGTGAAAAGTTACTGGAGTAAATGCTTTCCCTTTTAAACTGACGGAACGACAGTATAAAGACGGGTTTTATAAAACCGGGCGAAAGCCAAAAGAGCTGATGCCGTATGTGTATAAGCTGGCGAAGGATGGTAATTATTATCGTGATAATAAGGCATTACTGTCACTTTCACCTGAAGACGAGACAACCTTATCGACTCTAGTAAAAGGCGATGCATGGGGAAGCGGACCTAAAAACTTCATGCGTCAGATTTTTGATGCTTGCGAAAAGGCAGGGCGTAACTATTTTGACGACTGCCTTGAGCCACTTTTCTATACCGGACTGAATCAGAACAGGGGTGAGAATGCATTTTTTCATCCGCTTCACAGAAGCTGTCGTCAAATACGATGATATCCG
>ONEN01000242.1 GCA_900316815.1 uncultured Eubacteriales bacterium
TCGATGAAAATTGTCGACGCGCCGCGCGCTCCGAAGGGCAGATACGGCCCCAACTATTTTGCCTCTGCCATGCTGGGCTTTCTGGCGGGCGCCGTGATCACACTGGTTTATGTGCTGGTACGGTACTTCAAGGATGATTCCATCAAGAGCGAAGGCGACCTTGAAGGCAGATACAATCTGCCCGTTATCGGCGTCATCCCGAACCTCAACGAAACCAAGGGATTGAACTACGGTCAGAACGAGTATTATAACGAGTATTATCTGAAATCAGACGAAATGAAAAAGCAACAGGATAATAAACCGAAAGGCAAAAGGGGAGGAAGAAGCTGATGTTTAAAAAGAAGTCTGCCAAGAGCAAGGTATTCAACCCCTCCAAAATGCTGCTTTCCCCCGACGCCTCTTTTTCCATGCAGGAGTCCTTCAAAACGCTGAGAACCAACGTATCCTTTTCTCTGCCGGGCAAAAAGAACCGCTGCATCGGCATTGTGAGCGCCAACCGCGGCGAAGGCAAAAGCACCGTATCCGTCAATATTGCCATTTCACTGGCGCAGATCGATAAGAAGGTTGTTATCGTGGACTGCGACATGCGTATTCCCACCGTAGCGTCCAAGCTGGGTATGGAAAACCGCCCCGGCCTGAGCGACTATC
Source organism: uncultured Eubacteriales bacterium (assembly GCA_900316815.1). Taxonomy (GTDB): domain Bacteria; phylum Bacillota; class Clostridia; order Oscillospirales; family Acutalibacteraceae; genus Ruminococcoides. The sequence continues at coordinate 649 of ONEN01000242.1, forward strand.
TTGCAGACGAGGAAGGCTACAGCCACCTTCCCGTCGTTCACAACAGCACCTATAACGTGGACGTGATTCCCGCGGGAACCATTCCGCCCGACCCCACCAAGCTGATTGAATCTCCCCAGATGACCGAGCTGATTGAGGCACTCAAGCTGGTTTACGACTACATTGTCGTGGACTTTCCGCCGGTAACGGTAGTTTCCGACGCGGCGATTCTGTCCTCCGTCATTGACGGTTATCTCATCGTAACGCTGCACGGCTCCACCGAGGTATCGCAGATGGATGAAACCATCCGTCAGCTTAACTTTGCCAACGCCAATGTGCTGGGCTTTGTTTATAACAGCAAGCCGGCTTCGCGCAAGTCCTACAAAAAGAACTCAAAATATTACTACTACGAATACCGCTAAACCGCTGCAAGGAGACGACCCGATATGGATTATTCTGTACTGATGTCGGTGTATGCGAAGGAAATCCCCGCGCACCTGGAATCAGCTATCGAGAGTATTCTCAGCCAAACGGTTCCCGCCTCACAGTTTGTGGTGGTTTGCGACGGTCCGTTAACACCTGCGCTGGACGAGGTGATCTCACGCTACAAAGACCGCCTCGATGTGCTGCGCCTTCCGAAAAACATCGGGCTGGCGCTGGCGCTGAACAAGGGGCTTGCCCACTGCCGGCATGAGTTGGTTGCCAGAATGGACAGCGACGATATCAGTCTGTCCGACCGCTGCGCCAAGCAGCTTGCCGCCTTTGAGCAGGACAGCGAGCTGGTAATGCTCAGCGGCGTCGTGGAGGAATTCTGCGAGGATCCCGAGCAGCCGCACGCGCGGCGTGTTGTGCCGCTGACGCATGAGGAAATACTGCGTTACAGCAAGCGGCGCTCCCCCTTTAACCACGTTGCGGTCATGTTCAAGCGCTCCGTTATCCTCGGACTGGGAGGCTATGACGGCGCTTTTACCCTGTACGAGGATTATGACCTGTGGTTCAGAGTGCTGCAAAGCGGCGCCAAAACCGCCAACCTTCCCGACACACTGGTAAAGGTAAGGGCGCCCGCCGATCAAATCAAGCGGCGCGGCGGACTGCATTACGGCAAGCAGGTATTCCGCTTCCGCAAAAAGATGTATAAGGCAGGCTGGACGAGCCGCAGGGAATTTATTTTTTCCGCCTATCCGCATTTTATTATTTGTATCATGCCGAATTTCGTGCGCGTGTTCATCTATAAGCTGCTCCGCAGAGAGCCGAAATCCTGACCGCGCGCCGGCGGCACCGCGTAGATAAACTATGGTTATTTTACATATCAACGAACAGACGGACGACGCCTGCAGCGGGGTGAACGTCGCCGTACCACACCATGTCCGCGCGCAGAGCGACTTCGCTGAAACCGCGCTGTGGAATACCGGCACTCCCGTTTCCGTCGAAGGTGTAAAGCGTGTTTTCACCGCTGCGTCCATCGACGAGTTGCCCGCCCCGTTTAACAGCCCCGACGCGGCTGTTTTTCACAATTTATATATTCCCCGCTACCTCTCGATTGCCAAACAGCTTCGGGAGCGCGGCATCCCCTATTTTATTGTTCCGCACGGTGCGCTGAAAAAGAGCGCACAGCAAAAAAGCCGTTT
>ONEN01000127.1 GCA_900316815.1 uncultured Eubacteriales bacterium
ATACGCGTCGCTGTCGCCGTAGCTGAAGAACTGCGCCACCTCGTCGCGGCACATCCAGTCGAGAAAGCGGTTAAACACCGTGTCCGCCGACGGCGCATCGGCAAGATCCTCGGGACGGATGCCCGTCAGCTCCACAATAAACGCCGTCACCGCAGAGGGTTTGGCAGGCTTTATAAGGGAATAAAACTGCCTGCCGTTTTCATCGACACAGCCGAGGGAGATGATCTCCCCCGAAAACTGCGTCGCTTCAAAGTCGATAAAATATTGCATGGTTTGCTTCCTTTATTTCCAGAGCTGCACCTTGCTGCTGTCCAGGCCGATATTTTTGGCGTGGAAGGTAGGATTGAGTTTGCGCTTTTTCTGCTGCTCAAAATCCTTGAGCGCCTTGATGGCGATACCCGAGAGAATCACGCAGCAGGGAATGTTGATCAGCGTCATGCCGCCCATGGTGATATCCGCCATCGTCCAGGCGAAGTTCATCGGCACCAGCGCGCCCACGAAGATGATCGCCACACAGAAAATATAGAATACCGTCATAAACCGTTTGGACGGCTTTTTCTTGTGATTGAGATACGCCAGCGCGTTATCCACATAGTAGAGGTTGCCTATCAGCGTTGTAAACGCAAAGAGCACCATCGCAAGGGTGATAAAAATCGGACCAAAGTCGCCGAAGATGGTGGACACGGCGTTCTGCACATAGGGAGCGCCCGAAACCTTCTCGGTGCGCACAACGCCCGAGCTGAGGCACATTAACGCAGTCGCGGTGCACAGCAGCATGGTGTCGATGTAAACGGAGATGGTCTGCACCAGTCCCTGCTTCACGGGATGGGTAACATCCGCCGCTGCAGAGGCATTCGGCGCGGAGCCTACGCCCGCCTCGTTGGAATACAGACCGCGCTTCACGCCGAGGATCAGGCAGGAACCGCTCAGACCGCCGAAGATGGCGCGGAAGTTGAAGGCGTCCTCAAAAATCACGCGGAAGGTCTCGGGAATATTGCCGACATGCGCGAAGATAATAATCAGCGACACCAGTACATAGGCAATACCCATCACGGGCACCACCTTTTCGGTCAGCTTCACGATGCGCGAGCCGCCGCCCATGACGCAGAAGCCGACCGCGACAGCCAGCACCGCGCCGACAATAACGGGCGTCCATGTGGCGTCATAGAAGCTGTATGTCTGGAAAGAGGACTGCAGGTTATACGAGCAAAGCAGATTGAAGCCGAAGGCATAGGTCGCAATCAGGAACACGCAGAACACACCCGCAACCACCGGCAGGCGCAGCGCCTTCTCGATATAATAAGCGGGGCCGCCGAAGTAATGCCCCTTCTCGTCCCTCTGCTTGAAAATCTGCGCAAGCGTACTCTCGATAAACGCCGAGGACGCGCCGATAATGCACATCAGCCACATCCAGAAGCAAGCGCCGGGCCGCCCAGGCAAATCGCCGTGGATACGCCCACGATGTTGCCGGTGCCGACGCGCGAGGCGGTGGAGACCATCAGCGCCTGAAAGGACGACACCTTCTGCTGTGACGCGGGCTTCTCCACAATCAGCTTGCAGGCGGTGCCGAACAGACGCAGCTGCACGCCGCGCGTGCGGACAGTAAAACACAAGCCCGCCGCTGTCAGAACGATGATCAGAATCGGATAATACATCACATCATCAACGCTGTTAAAAAATCCAAAAAAGCTGTCCCAGAATCCATCCATTACGGTTCCTCCCCTATTTCATTTGGGTTTTATTCCCCTCCATTATACCCTATTATGCGACAAAAAAACAAGTGCTATTGCGAAAAGTTTTATAAAACTTGCAATAATTTTTCGTATTTGCTATAATTACCTTCAGTAAAGCAAGGGAGTTTTTCTATGGAACACATCATCGCGCCGCTCATCAGCTGGTTTGAGCAGAACTGCCGCCCGCTTCCGTGGCGGCAGGACACAGAGCCGTATCACGTCTGGATATCGGAAATCATGCTCCAGCAGACCCGCATTGAAGCGGTGCTCGGCTATTATGCACGCTTTATGCAGGCGCTTCCCGACATAAAGGCGCTCAGTGAAGCAGACGACGACCGCCTGCTCAAGCTCTGGGAGGGTCTGGGCTATTACAGCCGCGCCCGCAATCTGAAAAAGGCGGCGCAGGCAATCATGACAACCTACGGCGGCGCCTTCCCGTCCACCCGCGCGGAGCTGCTCAAGCTTCCGGGCATCGGCGACTACACCGCCGGGGCGATCGCCTCCATCTGCTTCAACGAGAAAACGCCCGCCGTAGACGGCAACGTCCTGCGCGTGACGGCGCGTCTCACCGCCGACCGCAGCAACGTCCTGCTTCCCGCCACCAAAAAGGCAGTCACCGCGCAGCTGACCGCCATCATGCCCGAGCATCCGGGAATATTTAACGAGGCGCTGATGGAGCTGGGCGAAACCGTCTGTCTCCCTTCCTCCCCCGCCTGCGGACGCTGTCCTCTCAGCGGACAGTGCGCCGCCCTCCGAGACGGTCTGACCGAAGCGCTTCCCGTCAGGATCAAGCAGCTCAAGCGTAAGAGCGCGGAGAAAACGGTGTTCCTCATCACCGCGCCCGACGGCACCCTCGCCATTGAAAAGCGCGGGGAAGCCGGACTGCTTTCAGGCATGTACCAGCTGCCGAACATCGACGGGTACCACTCCGACGAAAAGCTGACGGAGGTGCTGACCGAGTGGGGGACTGCACCCACATCGATCGCCTTTTCTAAAAATGCCAAGCATGTCTTTACACATATTGACTGGCTGATGAAGGGCTATCGCGTCGCGGCAAAGCAAAAAGGCGGCCGCTTTATCTGGGTGAGCGAACAGGAGCTGCAAGGCGCCTATCCCCTGCCGACCGCCTTCCGCAAGCTGCTGAAATAATGCGACAAAGAAACTGTCCTTTATCGTCGATTTTTACAATATTTATTGACAAGGACATTTATTTATGATACTATTGTGGCAGTATGGTACTGCTATACAAATTGAATTTTTTAATCCCAAAGGAGGATGAATAATGGGCAAATTCGTAATGAAACCGACGGCAAACGGCGGCTTCAAGTTTGATTTGAAGGCAGGCAACGGTGAAATCATCGCGTCCTCGCAGATTTACAAATCCGAGGCCTCCTGCAAGGCGGGCATCGAGAGCGTGCGCAACAACTGCGCCGCCGCGGTGGAAGACCAGACCGTGGAGAACTTCGAGGTAAAGAAGCATCCGAAATATGAGGTGTACACCGACAAGAAGGGCGAATTCCGCTTCCGTCTCAAGGCGAAAAACGGCGAAATCATCGCCACCTCCGAGGGCTACAAGGCGAAGGCAAGCGCCATGAACGGCATTGCCAGCATCGGCAAGAACGCGCCTGACGCAAAGGTAGATGTCATAGAACCCTGATTCCCCTACCCTATAACAAAATAACCGGGCAGACATTGGCTGAAAAGAGCCTGTCTGCCCGATTTTTTATACTTTAATAATTTCTATTTCCTTATTCCTTATTCTTTTCCTTGATGTATTCGTCAATCGCCTTGGCTGCGGTCTTGCCTTCGCCCATCGCCAGAATGACCGTCGCGGCTCCCGTTACGGCGTCGCCGCCGGCAAATACGCCCTCGCGGGTCGTCCTGCCGTCCTCGTCAACGATAATGCCGCCCCAGCGTTGCGTCTCCAGACCCTCGGTGGTGGACTTGATCAGCGGATTCGGCGAGGTGCCGATCGCCATGATCACACAGTCCGCTTCCAGCAGGAACTCGCTGCCGGGCACCTCCACGGGGCGTCTTCTGCCGCTCGCGTCGGGCTCGCCCAGCTCCATCTTCTCACACCTGACCGCCTTGACAAAGTCGTCCTCGTTGCCGAGGATCTCCACGGGATTGGTGAGCATCATAAACTCCACGCCCTCTTCCTTGGCGTGATGAACCTCCTCACGCCGCGCGGGAAGCTCCTCCTCGCTGCGGCGGTACATAATATACACCTTCTCCGCGCCGATTCTGAGCGCGCTTCTCGCCGCGTCCATCGCCACATTGCCGCCGCCGACCACGACCACGCGCTTCGCGTGCATGATCGGGGTGAGGGCGTTATGCTTGTATGCCTTCATCAGATTGGTGCGCGTGAGGAACTCATTCGCGGAATACACGCCGCACAGGTTCTCACCGGGTATATTCATAAACCGCGGCAGGCCTGCGCCCGAGCCGATGAACACCGCCTCAAAGCCGTATTCCTCCTTCAGCTCGTCAATCGACAGCACCTTGCCGATAACCATATTCGTTTCTATTTTGACGCCCAGCGCGGTGAGGTTGTCCACCTCTTTCTGTACGATGTCCTTGGGCAGGCGGAATTCGGGAATACCGTAAACCAGCACGCCGCCCGCGAGGTGCAGCGCCTCAAACACCGTGACCTCATAGCCCAGCTTGGCAAGGTCGCCCGCGCAGGTCAGACCCGCAGGACCCGAGCCGATAACGGCGACTTTATGACCGTTGGGCTGCGGCTTGATGATTTTTCTGTCGGGGTGCGCGTTGTGGCGGTCTGCAACAAAACGCTCCAGCCTGCCGATACCGACGGGATCGCCCTTGATACCGCGCACGCAGACCTTCTCGCACTGGTTCTCCTGCGGACAGACGCGGCCGCAGACGGCGGGCAGGTTGCTCGAATCGGCAATAATATCATAGGCGGCGGCGTAATCGCCCTTGACCACCTGCTGAATGAAATCGGGGATCTGCACATGCACGGGACATCCGCTCACGCAGGGACGGTGCTTGCAGTTCAGGCAGCGGGAAGCCTCCTCCTGCGCCATTTCCTCTGTGTAGCCCTGCGACACCTCGAGGAAGTTATGCGCGCGCACCTTGGGGTCCTGCGAAGGCATGGGGGTCTTCCGGGGATTCATGTTCGGCATATCACTGCACCTCCTTGTTAAGCAGATTACAGGTCGCTTCATAGGCGTGTCGCTCAAACTTGCGGTACATCGCGGTGCGCTTCATCGCCTCGTCAAAGTCTACTTTAAAGCCGTCAAAGTCGGGACCGTCCACGCAGGCGAATTTTGTCTCGCCGCCGACGGTCAGGCGGCAGCCGCCGCACATTCCGGTGCCGTCGATCATTATCGGGTTCATCGAAACGGTAGTGGGAACGTCGAAGGGGCGGGTGG